>JAITMH010000203.1 GCA_031277445.1 Burkholderiales bacterium | reverse complement strand
GCTTGCGACGATGGGATCATGCCGCAGACCGAAGAACATCTGGCGATTCTGCATCTTCTGCGTATTCCCGGTTTGACTGTCGTGTTAACCAAGACCGACAAAGTTGAAACAGCGCGATGCGCCGAAGTTCGCACAGCGCTCGAACAAACATTGCGTCGTTACTTTTGGAGCAACGCCGCCTTTTTTGAAGTTTCGGCAACGACAGGCGATAACATCGCGGCATTAAAAGCGCACCTGCAAACGCTGGCGTCGCAACCCGCAGCAACATCCGACGCCCGTCGCTTTCGACTGGCAATTGATCGTGCCTTTCATGTGCATGGCGCGGGCCTTGTTGTTACTGGCACGGCTTTTGGCGGTCGCGTCAGCGTCGGCGACACCTTGTGGTTGACGAGTGTCGGGCGTTCGGTTCGGGTGCGCCATCTTCACGCGCAAAATCAGCCTGTCGAAACCGCACATGTCGGGCAGCGCATTGCGTTGAACCTCGTCGGTGACGTTCACAAAGATGACATCGCTCGCGGCGATTGGTTGTTGTCCGAAACGCCGCCTTCGCCGGTGAGTCGTTGTCTTGTCGAACTTGACTTCCTTGACTCGGCCATTTCCCCACAGCCATCGCAGCCTGTTCACCTGCACCACGCCGCCAGCCATCTTACCGGTCGGCTGTCGTTGTTGCAGCATCCCGACGCCGTGACGAAACATGTGCTGTGCGAACTGACGCTTGACACGCCGCTGCATCTGGCCGACGACGATGTGCTGGTCGTGCGTGACATCAGCGCACAACACACGCTGGCGGGAGCGCGTGTGCTGTCGCTGACACCGCCGCGACGCGGCAAACGGCAGCCGACGTTTTTGCATGGTCTCTCGCGTCGCGCTGAAGCAAACGATGACCGTGATGTGCTGGCGTTGTGGTTGCAACAGGGCACAGTGGAACTTGATGCCTTTGCCTGGGCGCGACAACTGACGGCGCCGGCATTGCAAACCCTGCTGCACGCTTCCGGCGCGCTCATCAAGGGCGGCTACGCGATAGCCGCGGCGCTGGCCGAACAGCAATGCGACCAGCTCATTGCGGCGCTGACCGAATTTCATGCGCGTACACCCGAACATCTCGGTGTCGGACGTGCGCGGTTGCGGCGAATGGCGTTGCCGAACACGCCGGAAGCGCTGGTGTTTGCGCACATTGATCGGTTGCTGACGGAAAAGCGTCTGACCAACACCAACGGCTGGCTGCATTTGCCACAGCACCGACTTGCGTTCACTGCCGAAGAAGACGTGTTATGGCAACGGCTGTTGCCACTCTTTCACGAGCCGCCGTGCTGGGTGCGCGATCTTGCATATAAAGCGCAAGTTACAGAAGAAACGGCGCGTACCTTGTTGCACAAAGCAGCACGATTGGGCTACGCTATCGCTATTGTTCGTGATCGCTATTACTTGTCGTCACAAATTGCCCGCATCGCTCAGACGGTTCGCGATGCTTCTGCCAACAACGGCAACGGCGATGGCGGCATGGAAACCGCCGCGCTACGCAATCGTTTTGGCGTTGGTCGCAAACTGGCCATTCAGATTCTCGAATTTTTCGACCGCAGCGGCTTCACCCGTCGTCAGGGCAACCGGCACATGCTACGCGATGCGGAACTTTTTGCGGTCAATGATGATGCGCACAGTGGTAACGCCGGAAAAAGCGAATGAACCGCATAGAGCGCAAAGAGCATCTCACGCGAAGGAGTATCGAGAAATTTGCCGCATCAGATATCAAAGGTCAGGAATCAAATACCCCCTCTCCCGGCCTTCGGCCACCCTCTCCCGCGAGGGGAGAGGGTTTGCTTTTCTTCGCGTCTTCGCGTGAGATATTCTTTGTGTTCTATGCGTTCTTTGCGGTTAAAAAGAATAAAATCCATAAATACGGAAGAGCAACGTCCCCGGTGGGGCGGCTGGACTTCAAATCCAGATGGGGCTGCCAGCAGTCCCGGGCAGGTTCGACTCCTGTGCTCTTCCGCCATGACAGGGATCAGAGGTCAGGAATCAGAGATCAGAAAACCCCATCACATCGGTAGCGACATCAAAACGAAAAGAGACCGGTTTTCACCGATCTCTTGAAATGGCGCGCCCGGCAGGATTCGAACCCACGACCCCCTGGTTCGTAGCCAGGTACTCTATCCAACTGAGCTACGGGCGCAAGGGGCGCATTATAGCAAATCCGGCGGTTTGGCGCTTGGTTTTTGGGAGTTACGGCTTTTTCAGGAAGGCCGGGGGCAATGCCCAGCGGGAATTGGCGAAGGCGCCCAGCCAGCGTTGGCGCTCCTTGGGGATTTGCTCGCCGACGCTGAGTTTCGGGTCCGGCTTAAAGCGGTAGGTGTATTCGTAGGTCACCAGACCCTCGGCCTCTTTCGGTTTTGTGTAATAGAGAATCCTGTATTCCATCAGGCTGGCGCCCTCCGGATGATGGAGGTAGCTGACCAGCGCCTCGTCGCCACGCGCCACAGACTTTTCGGCGGTATTGGCCGGGTTTTGTTTGATCGTGGTGTCGAGCAGAGCGCCGGTAGCGCGTGCATCGGTCAGGTGCGGATAATGGCGGAGCGCTATTTTCCGCGTCCAGTTGGAAGCGTTCTCGCGTTGCGGGATGTATTCGACAACCTGGATCACGCTGTTGAAATCCTCATTCATTTTCTGATAAAAATCGCCATCAAAAGCAATGGCGCTTTCCTGCGCCTGAACGCCGCAAGCGACAAAAGCGGACACCAGAAAAGGGACGAAGCGTTTAATAAAAAGTTTCATGAGCATATCGAAAGAAGGTTAAGGTCAATTTTTTTCGCCGATGATGTCGGCACCGGCGGGCGGTGTGAACGTAAACAAGTCGGGATTGAGTTCGGGGTTGTACTCAACATAACGGAAACGGGTCAGGATTTTCTGACCGAAGGTGTCGTGGAGTTCCAGCGCGGCAAGTTTTCCCTGCGAGAACCCCAGTTTGATGTCGGAAAATCCCGCTTCTTTATCACGCGGCCTCGCCTGCAACCATCGCAGTCCCTGATCGTCGGGAAGTGCAGTCAATTCAAAAGCGCGTTCAACATCTCGGTCGCCTGCCAGCAACGCCGCCGGTGTGCCGCCCAGCGCCTGAGCGTGGGTGCGCACGATGACTTGTTCAAGATCGGGATCGAAGAACCAGACTCGTGCGCCGTCGCTGACGACCAATTGCGCGTAAGGCTTTTCGGTGCTCCAGCGAAATTTTCCCGGGCGCGACAGCAGTAGCGTGCCCTGAACGTTTTGCGCTTGCTGGGCGTTTTTGCCGACGGTGACTTGAGTGAATTCGGCGCGCACGGTCTTGGTGTCGCGCACGAAAGCGCGAAGATCGTCGAGCGCACCGGCGGCGAAAACAGGCGCGGTAAGCAACATTGCCAATACGCCGCAGAAAAAACGTTTTAACCGCAAAGAACGCATAGAGCGCAAAGAATGTCTCACGCGAAGACGCGAAGGCGCGAAGAAGGGCGATTTCGCAGGGGCGGGTTTCAAACCCGCCCTTGCATGAAAAGCCCCCTCTCCCGCGAAAGGAGAGGGTTTTTCCTTCGCGTCTTCGCGCCCTCGCGTGAGCCTCACCGCCGTACTTGTGCTTCTAAACATCATTCGATTCTTCCTGGCTCTTAACTTTCTTTGCGGTAAAAAAACAAAATCAACGCTCTTCATCCGGCGCCAACACTTCGCGGTTTCCGTTGCTTTGCATCGCGGAAACCAGACCGGCGCGTTCCATCTGGTCGATCAATCGTGCGGCCCGATTGTAGCCGATGCCGAGGTTGCGTTGAACCCACGAGATGGATGGTCGCCGCGTTTTCAACACCAGCGCCACGGCTTGATCGTACATCGGATCGTTTTCGGCGTCGGAGCCGTTGCCGTTCTCACTCGCATCAGGATCGGGTTCAAGCAAAACGCTTTCGATGTAATTGGGCTTTCCCTGACGCTTGAGGTATTCGACGACATGATGCACTTCTTCGTCGGAAACGAAAGCGCCGTGAACGCGCTGCGGATAACCGGAACCGGGCGGCAGGAACAGCATGTCGCCCTGACCGAGCAACGCTTCTGCGCCCATCTGGTCGAGAATCGTGCGCGAATCAACTTTGCTGGCGACCTGAAACGCGATGCGCGTCGGAATGTTGGCTTTAATCAAACCGGTGATCACGTCAACGCTTGGCCGTTGCGTCGCCAGTATCAGATGAATACCGGCGGCGCGTGCTTTCTGAGCGATGCGGGCGATCAGTTCTTCGATCTTCTTGCCGGTCACCATCATCAGATCGGCAAGCTCATCGACGACGACGACAATTTGCGGCATTTCTTCGAGCGGTTCGGGATTGTCCGGTGTTAGCGATAAGGGATTGGTGAGCGGCGCACCGCTTTTCTTCGCTTCGATCACTTTGGCGTTGTAACCGGCGAGATTGCGCACGACCAGATACGACATCAATTTGTAGCGCCGCTCCATTTCGCCGACGCACCAGTTAAGCGCGGTCGGCGCCAGACGCATGTCGGTCACGACCGGCGCCAACAGATGCGGAACACCTTCGTAAATCGACAACTCCAGCATCTTGGGATCAATCAGCAGCAAACGCACCTGTCGCGGCTCGGTTTTGTACAGCAGCGACAAAATCATCGCGTTAAGCGCAACCGACTTTCCGGAGCCGGTTGTACCGGCCACCAGTACATGCGGCATCTTGGCGAGATCGGCGACGACGGGATTGCCTGAAATGTCCTTGCCAAGTCCAAGCGTCAAGCGGCTGGCGGCCTCGTTATAACTTTTCGACGAAAACACCTCAATCAGGCGCACGATCTGGCGCTTCGGATTCGGCAGCTCAAGCGCCATACACGACTTGCCGGGAATGGTTTCGACGACGCGAATCGACACGACCGACAACGCTCGCGCCAGGTCTTTGACAAGGTTGACGATTTGACTGCCCTTGACGCCGATGGCCGGCTCGATTTCATAGCGGGTGATGATAGGCCCCGGATAAGCGGCGAGGACCTTCGCCGAAATGCCGAAATCGGCAAGCTTGCGCTCGATCAGACGCGACGTAAATTCAAGCGTCTCCGCGCTGACCGCTTCGGTTTTATGAACCGCTGCATCAAGCAACGACAACGGCGGCAACGGCGTCGCCGGCAAATGCTCGAACAACTGGCGCTGCTTCTCTTTTTCAATACGCAGCGATTGCGGAATGGCCGTGATCGGCGGCACCACCAGTACCGGCTCACGCAACTCGTCTTCGCCGCGAACCTGCTCGACAACATGTTCGCGTTCCGCCATCACCTGACGGCCAATTTTGCGATCCCGCCGCGCCTCAAAAGCTTTGTACAACCTGTGAAACGACCGCTCCAGCATCCAGCCTGTTTTTTCCGCCACAGCGATCCATGAAATGCCGGAGAACAACGACAACCCGATTGCCCACAAAGTCACCAGCAAAAACCGTGCGCCGGTGACGCCCAGCAAAACTTGCAACTGAAAACCGGCGATTTCGCCGATCACACCGCCGGGCGTGCGCAAATCGCTCATCAACGCCAGCCAGGGGTGGGTCGCCTCAAGCGCGGCGCTCGATATGATCAGGAGCGCGAAGCCGAACAGCGCGATCCCGAACGAATACTCCGGAACGGCGTCCCGCGTGCGCAACCGCCAGAACATCACGACCAGCGCGATCACCCCGGCGACAATCATCCACCAGGCGGCGCTGCCCAGCAAATAAAAACACAAATCGGCGAGCCAGGCGCCGACCACGCCGCCCTTGTTGCGAACCGCGTCGCCGGTGCCGGAAAACGACCAGCCGGGATCGGAGCGGTGATAAGTAGCGAAAATCAGCGCGCCGTACGAAACCGCGGCAAGCAGGAGAAGCCACCAGGTCTCACCGATCAGGCGGGCGACACGCGGCGAAGTCTGGCCGAAGCGCACCGGACGGGAAGGGGCTTTCCGAGATTGACGCGAGGCGTCGGCATTTTTTTTGAAAAACATCGAAGCATCCAAACAAGATGGCGTTATTGTACCGTGATCAGGGATCGGGGGTCAGGGATCAGGGGTCAGTTCGTAGGTCGTGGTGAGCGCAACGAACCGCGACGGGCTGGCCTCACGCGGAGGCGCGGAAGCACCCTCCCTTTCAAGGGGAGGGCTTGGGGTGGGGATGGGGTTCCTATAACGCTTGTTACGCGCTCGGCGGTACGTACCCCGCCGGTTTTTCCGCGCCTTCGCCGAAAAAATACGCTTCGGTTTGTTGCGCCAGCCAGCGCCGCGCTTCGGGATCGGCCATATTCAGCCGGTGTTCGTTGACCAGCATGGTTTGCTGGCGCACCCACTGTTGCCAAGCCTCCTTGGAGACATTTTCAAAAACCCGCAGCCCCAACGCTCCCGGGTACGGCGGAAAATCCAGCCCTTCGGCCTCCCGATCCAGTTTCACACAATGCACCAAACGCGCCATACTTTACTCCTTCTCGATAAAACTTATTGCCATTCCTGAAAGTTTTTGCCTCTCTCTCGCAAGCGGGGGAGAGGAAACAAACCCCCGTCGGCTTCGCCGACACCCCCTTTCTAAAGGGGCTTTAACGCCGCGTCGCCGCGTGAATCGTTGTTACTCACAAATCTTTCCAATACACCAATGATTTGCGCTGATAGTTGTACAACGCTTGCTTTTGTTTCGGCAGACGCGAAATCGGCGCAGACCGAAAACCGCGTTCGACGAACCAGTGCGCGGTGCGCGTTGTCAGAATGAACAGTTCTTTCAATCCGAGTTTGCGCGCCCAGCCTTCGATATGCCGCAGCAAGGTTTCGCCATAACCTTCGCGCTGAAATTCGGGATGCACAGCCAGCGCCGCCATTTCGCCGACTTTCTCGTCGAGGAACGGCGACAGCGCCGCGCAACCGATAATCAGGTTGTCGTACTCGACAACAATGAAGCGCTCGATCTCGGCTTCCAGGCGTTCGCGTGAACGGCGCACCAGAATGCCTTGCGCTTCGAGCGGTTCGATTAGCGCCAGAATGCTTCCGATATCGTCGATGGTCGCCGTTCTGAAAATCGCCAGTGGGCGCGACGCCAACATCGTTCCCACGCCCTGCCGCGTAAAGAGTTCGAGCAGCAAAGCGCCGTCTCTGTGGCTCGACAGAAAATGTGCGCGTGGCACACCGCCGCGACAAGCATACATGGCCTGCGGCAAATACACCCGATGTTGCGGCGACAATTTTTCCGGCGCTTTCATTAACTTTTCAGCTTCGTCCATCGAAATGCTGTCGAGCAATCGGCGTCCTTTGCGGATACCGTCGTCCTCGGAGAGAAAGATCAGTTTCATGGCTTCCAGCGACACGGCAACCTTGGCAGCCACTTCTTCGGTTGACAGATTGAAAATCTCACCGGTCGGCGAATAGCCGAGCGGAGAAATTAACACGATATCGCCGTCGTCAAGCCGTTGCTGAATCGCCTCGCGGTCGATGCGCCGCACTTCGCCGGTCAGTTGCATATCGACGCCGCCAATCACGCCCATCGGTTTTGCCGTCAGGTAATTGCCGCTCGACACGCGGTTACGAGCGCCGGCCATCGGCGAATTGGCCAAGCCAAGCGATAGCAACGCTTCAATGCGGCTGCGAACTTGCCCCGCCGCTTCCAGCACGCAATCCATCGTATCGGCGTCGGTGACGCGCACGCCTTCGGAAAAGTGCGCCTCAATGCTTTGTTGCGTCAAGATCGCGTCGATCTGCGGACGCATGCCATGCACCACGACAAGACGCACGCCAAGGCTGTGCAACAAATTCAAATCGTGAACGATGCCGAGAAAAGCCTCGTCAGCCACCACGTCACCGCCCAGCGCGATGACGAACGTGTTGTCACGAAACGCGTAAATGTACGGCGCAGCCGCACGGATTCCCTGCACAAAAGTGCGCAACGCAGTCGGCGACGTGAGTTCGAGAGGGTTCATGGCGTTCCAGCAAGCGGTAAGGGTTATCAAAGGATTATAGCGTCGCCATCTTTTCTAGTGACAGGTTCCGGCGAAAACAGCGCACTTTGTCCGTCTCTTTGTCGTCTTGACAACATTCGGGGGCGGTGGCGGGATGCGCCGAACCGCTGTTTCTAGGATAATTCCGGTATGAACCCTTCGCCCAACACGATTCTCGAATCCCTGAACGCCGAACAACGTGCCGCCGTCACGCTGCCGCAAGGCTCGGCGCTGATTCTCGCCGGCGCCGGAAGCGGCAAAACCAGAGTGTTAACTTCCCGCATCGCCTGGTTGCTGGCGCAGGGTCAGGCGTCGCCGATGTCGATTCTCGCCGTGACCTTCACCAACAAAGCGGCGCGCGAAATGTTGGCGCGGCTGTCGGCATTGACGCCGATCCACACTCGCGGCATGTGGGTCGGCACCTTCCACGGTCTGTGCAATCGGATGTTGCGCGCCCACCATCGTGACGCCAATCTTCCGGCGCTGTTCCAAATCATCGACACCGCCGACCAACTGGCGTCGATCAAGCGGCTTTACCGCGCCCACCAGATCGACGGCGAACGTTTTCCGCCCAAAGCGCTGCAATGGTTTATTCAGGGCGCCAAAGAAGATGGCTTGCGCCCCAATGCCGTTGAAGCCGCTCATGAACACGCCCGCCGAATGGTCGAACATTACGCGCTCTATGAAGCGCAATGTCAACGCGAAGGCGTCGTCGATTTCGGCGAATTGTTGTTGCGCAGTTATGAATTACTGGAGACGCGACCGGCGTTGCGTGACCATTACCGGCAGCGCTTCACACATTTGTTCGTCGATGAATTTCAAGACACCAACGTATTGCAATACCGCTGGCTGCAACTGCTGACCGGAGAAGGTGCGTCGGTATTTGCGGTCGGCGACGACGACCAATCCATCTACGCTTTTCGCGGCGCCAACGTCGGCAACATGCAGCGCTTCGAACACGATTTCGCGCAGCCTGGCCAGCCGGTGCGTATCGTCAAACTCGAACAAAATTACCGCTCACACGGCTGTATTCTCGACGCCGCCAATGCGTTGATCTGTCACAACCGGGCGCGGATGGGAAAAAATCTTTGGACCGAAGCGCCGCACGGCGAACCCTTGTCGGTATTCGCCGCCGACAACGAATACGAAGAAGCACAATTCGTTGTCAGTGCCGTCAAAGAACAAAGTCTGCAAGGCGTTCCGCTTTCCGACATCGCCGTGCTCTACCGCTCGAATGCACAATCGCGTGTTCTCGAACACGCTTTCTTCACCGTCGGTTTGTCTTATCGGGTTTACGGCGGTCTGCGCTTCTTTGAACGCGCCGAAA
>JAITMH010000053.1 GCA_031277445.1 Burkholderiales bacterium | reverse complement strand
GTGTTGCCCGAAGCCGTTGTGGTACCAAAATCATCGCTCCCGGCTCCTCCGCCCATAACCGCACGGACTACCGTACCATCGCCGATCTCGGCGCTGTTGTTCGAAGCCGTGGCGGTGCCTTCATCGCTCCTGGCCGCCCCGCCGAAGACAGGCCCATCGTTCACCGTGCTGCCGCTGACTTCGACGCGGTTATCCGAAACAGCAGCGATACCGTCATCACTCATGGCCACCCCGCCGATAACACTGCCACTGACTGCGCCTGCGCCGACCATACTGTCGCTGATCGTAACGCTGCTGCCCGAAACGGTGGCGTTCTCGCCGCCTTCGGCGAACCCGCCGGAAACTAAAAACGCAACTGTGCCGTCGCTGATCGTGATGGTGCTGCCCGTAACCGCTGCGCTAGAAGCGCTAATGGCTCTCGCGCCAAAAACCACCTCGCCCACCGTGCCACCATCGCTGATCTCGACGGTGCTGCCTGAAACAGTGGCTGCACCATCACCGCTCGTCTCGGCCTGCCCACCGAAGACCTCGCCACCCACTTCGCCGCCGTTGATCGTAACGGCATTGTTCGAGGCAGTGGCAGCACCATCGTTAGCACGAGCATGCCCACCGATAACATCATTGTCCGCGGTACCACCGGTGCTGATCCCGACGCTGTTGCCCGAGGCGGTGGCAGTGGCAGCGTCGTTGTTCGAAGCATATCCACCGTAGATGTCGCCACCTGTTGCCGTGCCGCCCCCTTCGACGATCACACTGTTGCCCGAGGCGGTGGCAGTGGAGTCATCCTCGCTATGAGCATGCCCACCGAAGATCTCAGCGTCTGCCGTACTTTGGTCGCCGATCGTAACGGTGTTATCCGAAGCAAGGGAAGCAATGACGAAGCCATCAGCGAATCCACCATAGACGTTGGCGAGGACAGCAGGGTTGCTCGTTATTACCTCGCCGCCATCGTGGATGATGATGTGGTTGCTCGAGGCAGTAGCGGTGCCAGCCTCGCTTATGGCTTCCCCGCCAGCAATATGATTTGCTACTACGCCATCGTCGCTGATCGTAACCGTGTTGCCCGAGGTGGTGGCGTCGCCGCCACTGCTATGGGCTGCCCCGCCATTCGCAAAGCCCGCCGCGCCGTTTCTGACATCGACGCTGTTGTTCAAGACCGTGGCGTCACCGACAGCGCCCCAAACTTTTCCGCCTGTGACCCCATTAACCGCCGCCGTGGCGCCGTCAACGGTAACGCTGTTGTTTGATGCCGAGCCGCTGCCGGGGCTTAAAGAAACGAGCCCGCCATAGGCTTCGTTCTGCACCGCCCCACCGTGGATAAAAACACTGTTGAGGGTCACCGCATCCGAATCATTGCTAATCGCGCCTAAGAGAAAATGCACCGTGCCGCTGTTAAACGTGACGCTGTTAGCTGAAAGGCTGGCGCTTTTGCCGGTACCGCTATCGGAAGGGCCCAAGCTAGGACTAAGGCCAAAAATGGTTTGGGCTTGCAACGTCAAACACAACGCCGCGTTGTCAGGGCAGACAATGGTTTCCGGCGCCTGCGCCCAAGTTGGCGCAGCAACGGAAAAACCCAGAACCAGTATCGCGCCGGTCAAAACGTGAAACAACGATCGCTTCATGAGGGACTCCTTTTAAGAGGATTTATTTTCGGAAAAAAAACAGAAAAGCCCTGCCTTCCGACAGGAGACAGAGTCGTAGAAACAGCTTCTTTACAAAAACGCCGCGCATCCTTCCCTGAACGCGTGAGCAGGAGGGCAACGAGCAAGCGGGAGGCGCGCCAAACCCCGGAACTGAAACACGCCGACCCGGTCTGTTCCGGAAAAACGAATTTGCCTTGCACCAACATCGCCCTTTACTCTAAACGTATACAAACGTGAGAATACATACTAGCTTAACGGAGCGTAAAAAATAAAGAAAAACAAAGGATAACAGGAGTTTCTTTATATTTTTGTTGCAAAAGTGTATCTAGTTATATCTTTTTTAACTTCTTCAAAGGCTGCGGCGCTGATTCCCGATGTCCTACAAACGCAAAAGCTTTTCAAATGCCTCAAAATACCCTGGAAATGTTTTGGCAACACAGCCGGGATCGCGGATTGTGACGGCTGTTCCCAGTAAAGACACCAATGAAAAACACATCGCCATCCGGTGGTCGTCGTAGGTGTCGATTTCGGCGTGGCGCAACGTCGTAGCAGGACACTCAGTTGGGTAAACCTGCAACCAGTCATCGCCGCTTTCGACACGAGCACCGAGTTTTGCGAGTTCGGTCGCCATTGCGTGAATGCGGTCGGTTTCTTTGACGCGCCAACTTCCGATGTTGACCAGTGTCGTCGGCGTTTGCGCGCTCAACGCGGTGATCGCCAAGGTCATCGCAGCATCGGGAATCGTCAGGCAATCAATTTCGCCGCCTTTGAATGCCGCGCCGCGTTGTGCTTCGATGAAATCGTCGCCGTAGGTGATTTTTGCGCCCTGCGCGTGGAGCACTTCGGCGAACGCCACATCGCCCTGAATCGAATGGCGACCGACGCCGGTGACCCGAACCGGCCCGCCGCCAAGAACGCCTGCCGCCAGAAAATACGATGCCGACGACGCGTCGCTTTCGACTGTCAATGTGCCGGGGCTGCGATAGCGTACACCACGCGGCACCCGGAAACGTTGCGAATCCGGTTCTTCAACGTTGATGCCGAAGCGAGCCATCAGATGCGTGGTGATCTTGACGTAAGGCCGCGAGATCAACGGTGTGGTCAACACCACTTCGGTATGTGTCGTGCCATCGCCATCAATCAACGGAAGCGCCATCAACAGCGCCGATAAAAATTGGCTGGACACATCGCCGCGAATCGCCACTGTTTCGGGAAACGGCGCTACCCCCTTCTCCCCTTGTTGGAGAGGGGTTGGGGGAGAGGGGGACGCTGAAAACTCGTCCTTACTAACCCATCCCCACCCTAACCCTCCCCTTGAAGGGGAGGGGATTTTTCCACCTTGAAGGGGAGGGTTTTGACTCTCCCCCTCTCCCGCCCCTTCGGGGCACCCTCCCCCACGAGGGGGGAGGGAAAATCCGACATCACGCGGCGCAATCCGCAACGGCGGATAACCCGTTTTCTCAATATAATCGACACGACAATGCAGCGCTCGCAGCGCTTCGACAAGATCACCGATGGGTCGCTCGTGCATTCGCGCCACGCCATGAATCCGGTAGTCGCCGCCAAGCACCGACAGCACCGCTGTCAACGGACGCACTGCCGTTCCCGCATTGCCGAGAAACAAATCGGCCTTTGATTCAGGGAAGCGACCACCGCATCCATAGACGCGCCAGTTGTCCTCTCCCAACGCTTCAAGACGAACGCCCAGTTGCGTTAGCGCTTCCCGCATGTAGCGCACATCGTCGGCGTCCAGCAACGCATTGAGTTGCGTCTCGCCTTCGGCCAGCGCCGCCAGCAACAACATGCGGTTGGAGATGCTTTTGGAGCCGGGCAAGCGCAAGGTTCCCCGTGCCTGCGCAACAGGCGACAAGCTAAGCTCAGGTGGTGTTTTTCCGCTGTTCATAAACCATCTCTACGAAGCAAGCGCCCGGTACGTCGCAAAGCCGATGAGCGTTAACACCAGAGAACCCAATAAGTGTGCCGCCGCCAACGCCAGTCCAATCATATAATCTCCGCGCAGCAATAGCATCGACACCTCCGACGAGAAGGTGGAGAATGTCGTCAGTCCACCCAGCAATCCGGTGATCACAAAAAGCTGGTAATACGGCGGCAGATCGCTCCGCGCAATGAAGTACGCCAACGCCAGACCAACCGCAAAACCGCCTATCAGATTGCTGGCGAGTGTACCAAGCGGGAAGTTGGGATAATACTCGTTCAGCCAACAGCTCAACCCCCAGCGCAGCCAGGCGCCGACCGCCCCTCCCGTCCCGACAGCGATAAATTCTCCGAGAAGCACCGGCATCGTTGCGCCTTAACGGTTACGAGGAAGCTGCCAACGCGCCGCCGCTTCATCGTCGCTTTCTCTGGCATCGACCCAATGCGCGTCTTTCGCTCTGGTTTCTTTTTTCCAGAACGGCGCTTGCGTTTTCAGATAGTCCATGATGAAGCGACAGGCGTCGAACGCATCGCCGCGATGCGCACTTTTGACGGCCACCAACACGATTTGATCGAGCGGTTTCAATTCGCCGACGCGATGAATGACCGTCGCGCCCAGGATATCGAAACGCTGCGCTGCTTCGGCAACGATTTTCGCCAGCGCTTTTTCCGTCATCCCCGGATAGTGCTCCAGCGTCATTGTCTGAATTGATGTTGCTTCACTTCCGCCATCGTTCATTTCACGAACGGTTCCGATAAAAATGGCGACAGCGCCGACACGCGAATCGCGTTCGCGCAACATCGCCACTTCCGCCGCCATATCGAAATCGTCGTGTTGAACGCTGATTCTTGCGTCTGCTTCCGTCAAGCGCACATTCATCTCCATCAACCGCCCGTGACCGGCGGGAAAAAAGCGATCTCATCACCGGCACACACCGCTGCATCGGAAGCCGCCATTTCATGGTTGATCGCCGCCCGCACCGCCCGCCCTTCTCCCAATTCATACGACCAGGGTTCGCCGCGTTCGCGCAACAGGGTGAGCACATCGCCGAGCGTCGGCGACGCCGACGCCAAGGTCAACACTTCTTCGCTGCATCCCAGCGCTTCCCGCAAACGCGCCAGATAAACCACTTTAACGTTCATGCTCTCCTCTCGATATATTCACAGCGCGAGACAAAACAAATTCGGCGATTGACGCAGCATCGTCGATATCGAAACGCGGGAGCGCTTTGGGCAAATCCGCAGGCAATGCCGACGCCGCCATGTCGGTGGCTATCCCGACAATATTCGAATCGCCCGGGCACAACAACGGCTTGCCGACGGCAACGCGATGAACTTCGAGCTTCGGCACCGAATACGCTTTGTATCCTTCGATCAGTACCAGATCACACGGCGTCATTCGCGCCAACGCTTCATCAAGCGTCAACTCCGGTGCACCACGCGATTCGTGCATCAACGCCCAGCGCTCTTGCGCCAGAATCAGCACCTCTGAACACCCCGCCTCGCGGTGGCGGTAACTGTCTTTGCCCGGCTGATCGAGATCGAAGCCATGGTGCGCGTGCTTGATCAACGAGACTTTCTTCCCGTGCGCCACCAGAAGCGGAACAACTTTCTCAATCAGCGTCGTTTTGCCGCTTCCCGACCACCCCGCAAAACCAAAAACCTGCACGCGCCACTCCTTATCGTTTCGTCGTGATAGATCGGTATTTTACCGCTAGAGTGGATTCACGCGGAGGCGCGAAGAACGCAAAGATTCAGCCGATTCCTGATCCCTGATCATGGCGCACCGGTTTACTGAAAGGCTTGACTGAATGTATCCTGTTTTATACAATCCACGCATGAAGCTTATCTACACCACCGATACGTTCGACGTCTGGCTCGTTGGTTTGCGCGACAAGCAGGCGATTCGGCGGATTCAGGCCCGCATTGACCGGGCCGAAGACGGCAATTTCGGGGATTGCGAACCCGTCGGCGAAGGCGTCTCGGAGATGAGGATTCACTACGGTCCGGGCTATCGTGTGTATTTCGCGCAACGCGGCACGGAGATTGTGATTTTGCTGGCGGGTGGTGATAAATCTACCCACTCCAAGGACATCAAGGCTGCGCTGGCGCTGGCGCGGCAACTATAAAGAGGCCATCATGAGAACCATCAAACTGCGCAGGTGGGACAGCGCCGAATACCTCAAGTCCGAAGAAGACATGGTGCTGTATCTGGAAGCCTGCATGGAGGAAGCCGGCGACGATGCCGCATTTATCGCCAAGGCGCTGGGCAACATTGCTCGCGCAAAGGGCATGTCGCAACTTGCCAAGGATACGGGCTTGGGACGCGAAAGTCTCTATAAGGCGCTCTCTGGCGAAGGCAATCCGAGCTTCGGCACAATCCTGAAGGTCATGCACGCTCTGGGTATTGAGTTTCGCCCGCAGGCCACCACACAAACCGGCAACACCCTAAAA
>JAITMH010000033.1 GCA_031277445.1 Burkholderiales bacterium | reverse complement strand
CGACGATGATGGATGTCTGCGATCCTTTGATCGTCTTGGTCAATACGTCACGCCCCCAACGATCACCGCCGAACGGGAGGCTTGTGCGCTTTTCTTTTACGGTAGTCAATGCCTGATCGTCCGCGCCCAACGTTTGCAAAACGCCGGCCAGAGGATCAACGACACGGCTCTCCGGCAACGCATCGCCCTCTCCGCGCAAACGCGGTAGCGTTTCCTCAAGCCGTGTCAGCGTTTCCGCAAGCGGATCAATCACTGCCGACGGCAGCAGCGCTTCCATACGCTGCTCTTTCTCCGCCGTTTGCGCTATCCGCTGCGCGGCGCTCCCCATCACCATCGGCGGGGCAGGTTTTAGCAGCCCCCACAAATCAGGCGGTGCATCGGGAACAGCCGCTTCCTCGTTCCAGCCGGAAGCAATCACGCCCAACGCCGATAACAACACAACCACAAAAAACGCGGCGACAATCACGAGCGACACCACACCGACCCGATCATCACGAAAGCGTTGCCAGGCAAGCGACCAAAAACCGCTGCCGCGCTTTTCGGAAGTTATTGCCGATGCGGGAGAATGAAGTGTCTCTGCCATGGCGCGTTTATTTCAGTTCAACCCGTGGATCGACCGCTTTGTAGATGAGGTCTGCCGCCAGATTGGCCAACATCGTCGCCAGCGCCACGTAAACCGTGATCGCCTTGATCACCGGAAAGTCCGAACGCTCAACGGCCAAAAGCACTTCGCGGCCAATTCCCGGTATCGAGAAAAAACGTTCGATCAAAAACATGCCGACCAAAAGTCCCGGCAACGCCGCCATCACAAAAGTCACAATCGGAATCGACGCATTGCGCAACACATGAACCCACAGAATGCGCGTTTCCGACAACCCTTTAGCGCGTGCAGTACGCACATAATCCTGATTGACTTCATCGAGCACGAAGGAACGGAAAAGCCGCAGATCGGGCGCCAAACCGACACAAAGCCCGATGAAGATCGGCAACACCGCATACGTTGTCAGATTCGTCCATACCGAATCGCTCCAACCTTGCACCGGAAACCAGCCCAACCGATAGGCAAACACATACTGAAAAACAATGATATAGACCAGAATCGAAATCGACATGCCGACCGTGCAAGCCACCATCACCGTCCGATCGGTCAGCGAACGGTGAAACCGCGCCACCACCAGCGACAACGCAATCGCCAGCAGTGTTCCCAACACCAGCAACGGCAACATCACGGTTAACGAAGGCCCCAAACGTGTTTTCAAAATGTCGGACACCGGCTCGTTGGTACTCCAGCTTGTACCGAAATCGACGGTGACGATTTGCTTCAGAAAAATACCGATTTGCACATAAGCCGGACGGTCAACGCCCAGTTGATGGCGGATGTTGGCGATCTGCGTTTCATTGGAAATTTTTCCCGCCAGAATGTACGCCGGATCGCCGCCGACCCAGTTGAACAACACGAACAGCAACAACACAACACCCAACATCGTCGGGATCATCTGCAACAGTCGGCGGACGATGTAGGCAGTCATGGTTGCTTATTTTAACCGCAAAGAACGCATAGAACACATAGAAAAAATCTTGCAGGGGCGGGTTTCAAACCCGACCTTTTTGTAGGCAAGCAAGAAAAAGTAGAGGCCATTCACAAAGTTAGCGCACATGAGGTTTGCCCCGAAGGGGCGCAATGTGAGTAACCGTCGGTAGAGCGAGCGCAGCGAGCGAAACCGGCGGCTCCAGACACGTTCTCTGTGGCCAGCCCTGCAGGGGCTGAACAAAGCACGAATTCAGCCCTTGCAGGGCTGGTAGATAGATGGGAGGGCTATCCGCCGGTTCCGCGCTCGCGTTGCTCGCGCTCCACCGACGGTTACTCACATAACGCGCCTGCGGCGCTGTCGTTCTTCGCGGAAGCGAAGCGCGTCGCAGCCCCCTCTCCCGGCCTTCGGCCACCCTTTCTCGCGAAGAGAGAAGGGAGAAAAGCGCTCTCCGCGCCTCCGCGTGAGGTGATGCTTTTCTGATACCTGATTCCTGACCTCTGATTCCTGATCGAGCCTTCGCGTGATCAGATTTTTCCTTGTGCTCTTTGCGGTTAATTTTTTTTGCGGCTTTCGCGGTTAACGTTTTTTCTCCGGATCAATATCGAGGTAAACCCACATCGCGTTCAGAATCGGATGTTTTTTGTAGCCGAGCACCCAGGGGCGAATCAACATATTGCGTTCGCGTGAAACGCCCAGCGCCCAGGCGCCGTCAACTTCCATCTGCCGAGTCATCTCCAAAAACAAATGGTTGCGCTCCGGCGAATCCGGAAGTTTGCGCGCTTCCTCATAAAGCGCATCAAACGCTTTCGATTCATAGCAGCCGTTGTTGCTCTGGCCGGTGTTCGGCCCGTACAAAAGCTGCATGAAATTGTCGCCGTCGGGATAGTCCGCGATCCACCCCACGCCCCACATTTGCAACTGACAAACTTTCGTTGCCTTGATGTGATCGGCGAATTTTCCCGGCTGAAACTCGATGCGAACACCGATGGTATCCATCGACTTTTTCCACAATTCGTTCATCTGCCGTTCAACCGCCGTCGTTCCGGTCGCGTACTTCAACAACAGCGGCGAACCATCGGGCATCGTCCGAAAACCATCCCTGCCTTTCTTGAAATCGAACGCGTCGAGCAGTTTGTTGGCCAGCGCCGGATTGTACGCATTCAGCGATTTGTAACGCGGGTCGTGTCCCACCACACCCACCGGAATCGGCATGGTTGCCGGAATCGCCTGACCTTTGCGAACCACTTCGATTTCTTCGTCGCGGTTGTACGCCATGATGATCGCACGGCGCAACGCCAGTTTTTCTTTTTCAAAACCGCCGACAGTGGGATCACGAAAATTAAAAAAGGTGTATGTAAGCTCAGGATCAAAGGATCGCTCCAGCTTGACGCCTTGCTGACGCCAGGTCTGTCTCAACGCACCTTTTTCATCGAAAACTTTTTCACGAAATCCGCCGACGCCACTGAGGTCGAGTTCCTTGCGATTGAACGCCAGCCAGGACGATTGTTCTTCCTCGATGATCGAAATTTCGACGCGATCAATCAACGGCAAACGTTTCCCCTGCATCACGCGCACAAGCTCCGCATCCCCGTCTTCACCCTCCGCAAAATCCCAGGCCATCCCGCGGTATTCCGGATTTTTTTCGAGCACGATGCGAGCGCCGCGTGTCCATTGCCTCAAAACATAAGGGCCGGTTCCGACAGGGCGCGCCATCGTGTCGTCGCCATACCTCTCCGCCACCTCACGCGCTACTGCGGAAAACGGCGTATGCGCGACAATATAATTGAAATTGTAATCCGGCTCGCGCAAACGGATTTGCAGCGTATAGCGATCCAGCGCTTTCAAGCCCTCGACATCGGTATCGTAATCGTATTTCCCGCTTTTTTCCGCCGCCTCTACCAGCGCATCCAGCCCGACGACTTTTCCTTCGAGCAAGAACGCCCAGGGCGAGCGGATTTTCGGATCGAGTACCCGCTTGAAGCTGTAAACATAATCGGCAGCGGTCAATTCACGCGGCTTTCCGTCGAACGCCGGATCGGGGTGAAACAGAATGCCGGAACGTATCCGAAAGGTGTATGTTTTACCGCCGTCGGCAATCTCCGGCAACGTCTCCGCCGTCATCGGCGCCAAACGCGCCGGTCGCGCCAGATAGTCATATGTCAGCAAGCGCTCGAAAATGGCTTCATTGACCGTGTTGGAATAAAGATCGTGAACACGCGGCGGATCGAAACCGGTTTCCGCCGTCGGAAAAGCCATCCGCAAGGTTTTACGCGGTTCGGTTTTATCCGGCGGAGAAGCCAACGCCGCGCCCGAAAAGCACGACAATACTCCCCACAAGACCGCCCACAACATCGGCTGCCATACTACAACTACACTTCCCATCAAACAATCCAAACGCAACGCCATTCTCCTTCTGAAATGACCCAACATACATTCCCTCTCCCGTTTGCGGGAGAAGGTGGCCGAAGGCCGGGAGAGGGGCTGGATTGCTTCGCTTTGCTCGCAATGACGCCTTTCTTCTTCGCGCCTTCGCGTGAGCTATTCTTTGCGCTCTCTGCGTTCTTTGCGGTTAAATCATGTTTTTGATTCCCGGACTGCGCTTCGCTTGTCCAGGCTACCCGCTCCGACCCCTGACCTCTGATCCCTGACTAATGTACCATTGGACTTTCCCGAATGGAAACGCCCGCTATGAAACCCGACTACTGGGACCGCGCCACCCGCCTGCTTTCGCGCCGCGATCCCGCGCTGCACGGCCTGATCGACGCCTATCCGGAGTTCCACCTGCGTCGGCGCAGCGACGCTTTCACCGCGCTCGCCCGCGCCATTATCGGCCAGCAAATCTCGGTCAAGGCAGCGGATGCCGTCTGGCGACGTTTTGTCACCGCCGTCGATCCCAAGCATGCCGATATCGCTTTTCCTGAAGTCGCGCCGACAGCAGTTGCCGCGCTGACGCCGGATGCGCTGCGAAGTGCGGGACTGTCGCAACGCAAAGCCGAGTATATGCAAGACCTCGCCCGCCGTTTTGCCGACGGATCGCTGAATCCGGAAAACTGGAAAACGTTGTCTGACGAAGCGCTGATTGAAGCGCTCGTCACCGTCAAAGGCATCGGACGCTGGACGGCGGAAATGTTTTTGATGTTTCATGAACTGCGTGCCGACGTTTTCCCGATTGCCGATCTGGGGTTGCAAAAAGCAATTCGGCTGCATTACGCCGGAGAACATGCGCTCAGCCTCGAAGAAATGCAGGCGCTGGCCGAATTTTGGCGACCGTACCGCAGCGTCGCCACCTGGTATTTGTGGCGCTCGCTCGACCCGTTACCGGTGGAGTATTGATGGCAGGAATCAGAGGTCAGGCGCGTAGGGTGGGCAAAGCGCAGCGTGCCCACCATTCAGACCGGAGCGGTGGGCACGGCCTTACGGCCTTTGCCCACCCTACAAAACTTCGCGCAGGATGACGCGCTTCGCTCCGCACAGAATGACCACTATTTTTTTCGTGCCTTTCGTGTTTTTCGTGGTTAAGGTTTTTTCTTCGTTCCTCCGCGTGATCAATCAAAATACGCCCGCGCTTCTTCAAACCGTTCGGAAAAATAACGGCTGCCGAGGTCGTCGATACGCACTTTGCCGTCGGTCGAGGGCGCGTGAATGAAGCGGTTGTCGCCGATGTAAATACCGACATGCGAAAAGGGGCGGTTCAGCGTATTGAAAAAAACCAGATCGCCTGGTCGCAATCGGTCATGTCCGACCGACGTTCCCTGTCTGGCGATATCGGCAGCGCTGCCGCTGACTTTGACTCCCGCCGCCTGCGCGTAAATGTAGCTCACCATCCCGCTGCAATCGAACCCCGCCTGCGGATTTTTGCCGCCGAAACGGTAACCGGTATCGAGCAAACTCAGTGCGTAAAACACAACCTCCCGCCCTTTCTCGGTCGGCGGCAAGTCTGCCGCCCTCGATCCGGAAAAGCGGGCGCTGTCCGAGCCTCTTTCCTTGCTGCTGCAAGCAACAAGAAAAAGCGCCGCGAGGCATGCCGCATGAAAGCGGCGGCGGTTCGGATTTGGCAGTGTGGGTATTTTTTGTTCGCTCACGAATACATTCCCTGGCGGCATACCACGTTGAAAGCTTCACTTAACTTTTGTTAATCGCGGTCATTATTAATATCAATGATTGCGGCAGGACGATTCTTGTAGAATCACCCTGCTGAAACGCATTATAAAGTCAGTATTCTTATCCGTTCTAACTTTTTCCCTGGAAAGACTCTTATGAAAAAACACCTCCTGATTGCAGCGCTGGCTTTTGTCGGCGTCTCCGTTCACGCTACTGCAGCAAACGATGAACCCATTTCCCCCATCAAACCGGCTGCCAATATCAATCTCGGCATGGTGGAACTGGGCAAAAAACTGTTTTTTGATCCACGCCTCTCCAAATCCGGTTTCATTTCCTGCAATTCCTGTCACAACCTTTCCATGGGCGGCTCGGACAATCTTCCGACTTCCATCGGCGACCGTTGGCAGCAAGGCCCTATCAATTCGCCGACGGTATTGAATTCCAGCCTCAACGTCGCGCAGTTTTGGGATGGCCGCGCCGCTGACCTGAAGGAACAAGCGGGCGGTCCCATTGAAAATCCGATGGAAATGGGCTTTTCGCATACTTTGACCGTTTCCCTGCTGGAAACCATTCCCGCCTATGTGCGCGAATTCCGGCAAGTGTTCGGCAAGGACAAAATTGACATCGAGCAGGTCACAGCAGCCATCGCCGAATTTGAAAAAACACTGGTCACGCCCAACTCCCGTTTTGACCAATGGTTGTTAGGCAAAAAAGACGCGCTGACCAAAGAGGAACTGGATGGCTATACGCTTTTCAAGGAAAGCGGCTGCACTGCCTGCCATTACGGTGAAGCCGTCGGCGGAACTTCTTTTCAGAAAATGGGGCTGATCGAGCCGTACAAGACTACCAATCCCGCCGAAGGACGTTCTGCCGTTACCGGAAAGGACGCTGATCGGTTTAACTTCAAAGTGCCTACCCTGCGTAACGTGGAATTGACTTATCCTTACTTCCACGACGGCGCGGCCAATACCTTGGCCGAAGCAAATGATATTATGGGGCGTTTGCAACTGGGCAAGAAATTCACACCGGAAGAAAACGCCAAGATTGTCGCTTTCTTGAAAACTTTAACCGGCGATCAACCTTTGATCCTGCTGCCCATTCTTCCGCCGTCTTCCGACAGCACGCCGCGTCCCAATCCTTTTGGGAAGTAAACGTGCGGATGTAAAAGCGTCTTGGCTTGAATCGATAACCCCCGCTTGAAGCGGGGGTTATTTTTTGCCTCTTTTATAGCCAGAGCGTTTCTCGTTCAAATCATTTTATTCCATGATTTATAAAAATCAATCAGAATATCCCGAAAACGGCCCGGTTTGAAGGATTACGTCGTCAAAATACATATATTGCGTTTCTTCAATGACGTCAGGACCTCCGCCACCCCAAAGTGGCGTTATTCTGAAACCGGAAACACCGCCCCAATTCCCTGCATTAAGCCACATAATGTTTGAGGCATTCACAACAAGCTCATCATTGAGCCATATTCTGCCAATGCCGTTCTGCTGTCCCGGCGTATTCATCTCAAGATGAAAAACAATCTTGTGCCACGTATCCCTTGTAAACTCGCCGACGCTGCTATAGATCATCTGGTTTAAATCGGAATTTGTACTTTGCTGCGTTGCCCAACCAATATTGGGGGCGAATATTTCTTCATAACCTGACCAATAACTATAATTTATTCCCAAAATGTGGTCGGTTTGGGATGTTCCATCAACGGGATTCTGATACCCCATTCTCATGTAAACAAGTTTGTTTCCTGTTGAATGCCATACGTAATTGGGCGAGGTTTTCATATAAAACTGTCCCCACAGTTCCGTTGGCTGGGCGTCGTCCGGAAAGTCGAAAAAAATACCTCCCACATACATACCATCCCTCACGCCCGGTTCATACGAAATTCGCGCAACGCTGTTTCCGTCCGGCGCTGTCGGGTCTGTGACAATGGTAATAAAACTCTTGCTCGTTTCCGGCGGATCCTGGTACACCCCAAACGGCTCGAAAGACCCTTCAAATGATGTTTGAGTCAGAACGGTTGGCGGGGCAGGAGGAGCAGGAGGGGTCGTATCGTCCGAATTTCCACCGCAAGCAGCAAGATACGCTGCAAACGCAACGCCCAACAAAACTGCCCACAATGCGTTGATTTTCTGTTTCATTTTTTAGCTCTCCTTTCTCCGCATCTCCGCGTGAAATTCTGTTGCGGCGGAGAGATGGCTCCCGTATTGCGGCCTTCGGCCTTATCCAGGCGACGCTGGTTCCGCTTCGCGTCTTCGCGTGAGCTGATTCCTGACCTCTGCCCCTGACTAACGCGCCGGCAAATACTGTAACGGATCGACCGGTTTACCGTCTCTGCGGATTTCAAAATGCAGCTTCACTTGATCGGCGTCGGTGTTGCCCATCTCGGCAATTTTCTGACCACGCGCCACTTGTTGTCCTTGCTCAACAAGCAATTCGCGGTTGTGTGCGTAAACAGATAAAAAAGTGTCGTTGTGTTTGACGATCACCAGTTTGCCGTAGCCGCGCAGCCCTGAACCGACATACACGACCCGACCCGCCGCGCTGGCAACCACCGACTGTCCAATCGTGCCGACAATGTCGATACCTTTGAAACTGGATTTCTCCGAATAGGTCGAGATGACTCTCCCCTGTGTCGGCCAGGACCACTCAACGCCACCGGCAGAAGCGGTTGCTGTCTGGGCCGGCGAAGACGGCGGCGTGGTTGTTGATGATGGCGTCACAGTCGTAGGTGGCGTCGCCTCTGTTCCCTCATTGGAGCGGCTCATCGCCATCAACGTTTGTTCCGAATACGGTCGCTTTTCCGCTTTCGGTTCGGTTCTGACGTTGCCGCGCCCTGCGGCGGCTGTCGTGGCAACCGCCGTTCCGCTGCCCGCGCCGGTCACAGGCGGCACGGTTTGCAACGCCGCCGTGGTGACGCCCGGATCCGTCTCCGTCGCGCTCGCATAACCTTCCGGCGGCGTTAAACGCAACACTTGTCCGGCGTTCAGCCTCGACGGATCGGTGATGTCATTCCAACCCGCCAACTCCCGATGATCGACGCTATTCTGCTGCGCGATTGAAAACAACGTTTCGCCCTGACGCACGGTATGCGTTTTTCCGGCCACAACCTGCGGTTGCGGCTGCGCGGTCGATGTTCCGGCGCTGGAAGCCGTCGGCAAACGCGGCGCAATGGTCACGCGGTCATCAATCTGCGGCTGCCGCTCTTCGACGGGCGCTTTCTTGGTCGTTGAACAGCCGGCCAACGCCACCACCAAAAATACCGCCGCCAGCATTTTCACATTCAACCGCCAACGGCGAGAAAACATGAACTTCTCGGAAGACGACGCGGATTCAGCCATAGAAAAAAATAAAACGCTCATAACATCCAGAAAAAAGGTTGACGCAATTTATTACTCAATTCACTACTCAATTGACTATATAACCGATCACGCTGTCCCTGGCAACAACGGGACAAATCTGACCGCCTCAAACGTTTGCTCCTTGAAACCGTTCGCCGTGCGCTCGACCACTGTCAGCCGTTGCAGTTCGGGATTGCCTTCCGCCGCCACCGGCGCCACCATCCGCCCGCCGATTTCGAGGTGTGTGAGCAGCGCTCTCGGTAGTATAGCTGCGCCGGCCGTCACCACAATCGCATCGACTTGTAACGGCTCGTCCATCGCCGCACTGCCGTCGCCATGCTTGATCGCCACATTCGTCAATTTCAATTCACGCAGATGCCGCCGCGCCTTGACGACCAGCGCCCCAATCCGTTCAACGGTATAAACGCGATCAGCCACAAGCGCCAGCACCGCCGTTTGATAGCCGCTGCCGGAACCGACCTCAAGCACATTTCGCAACGGCTTTCCCTGCCGCGCCAGTTCTGTCATCCGCGCCACCACCCAGGGCTGCGAGATCGTCTGACCGTGCCCAATCGGCAGCGGCGTATTTTCGTAAGCGCGGCTCGCCAGACTTTCTTCGACGAAAATGTGGCGCGGCACCGTGTTCATCGCCGCCAGCACCGTTTCATCGCGAATACCTTCTTCCCGCAGCCGCGCCACCATCCGCGCCCGCGTCCGCGCCGAAGTCATTCCGATACCGCTAAAACGGTCCCAATCACTGTCCCTGTGCATAACGCGATGTCCGAACGCAATCCCCCGACCCTAATGCGCAAACCACGCAGCCACATTCTGCATTTCCGTCCGATGCGTCAGATCGAATTGCAGCGGCGTCACCGATACGAAATCACTTTCGACCGCGTGAAAATCCGTTCCTTCCATCGCATCCGCCGCCGGTCCTGCCGCGCCGACCCAATAGACAACGCCGCCTCGCGGACTTTCCATCGGAATCATGTCCTGCGCCTTATGCCGCTTGCCCAGGCGGGTGATCTGAAATCCTTTTAACGCCTGAAACGGCACGTTCGGCACATTAACATTCAACAACCAGGGTTGCGCACGCGCCCGCTGATGACGTTTCATCAACTCCTGCGCCACCTTGGCCGCCGTCTCGAATTGTTCGCCTTCCTTCGCGCACAGCGAAATCGCCACCGACGGAATGCCGAGCAGAAAACCCTCCATGGCCGCCGCCACCGTGCCTGAATAAAGCGTGTCGTCACCCATGTTGGCGCCGTGATTGATCCCGGAAAAAATCATGTCCGGCAACTCATCAAAAAGACCGGTCACCGCCAGATGCACACAATCGGTCGGCGTACCGTTGACGTAGTAAAAACCGTTGGACGCCTGCCGCACCCGCAAAGGACGATCCAGCGTCAACGAGTTGGAAGCGCCGCTTCGGTCAAGCTCAGGCGCCACGACCGTTACCTCGGCCAACGGCGCCAACGCCGCCGCCAGATATTCCAGCCCGGGAGCGAAGTAACCGTCATCATTGGAAAGAAGAACCCGCATAGCGCTTTAACTTTTGCCGCTTTCGTAATTTGCGATTATACCGCGCCTGTTGTTGGCGGTTGGACAACATCAACCTTCCGACCGCACGATTTTCAACACCTTGAACGCCGCCGTCGTCGAATAACCACGCGACAGCAGAAAGCGCAACTGACGGTTACGTTCGCGCTCGTCCTGCGGCGGCGTGCCAAAGCGTTTCCGCCACAGCGCCAGCGCTTCGTCCGTTTCATCGCTTGCTTCAAGCGCAGACAACGCGGCCTCCGCCGTATCACGATCCAGTCCCCGCTCTTTCAGCGTGTGTGCAATCGCACGTTTGGCGTAGCGTCCCTGCTTCTGCCGCACCAGCGATTCGGCGTAACGCGCATCGGACAGAAAACCGAGTTCCGTCATCTCGTCGAGTACCGACTCGATCTCGTCAGCCGCAGCACCGCGCTGTGACAAACGTTTCGCCAATTCTGCGCGACCGTAATCGCGCCGCGCCAGCATGCGAATCGCAGTGGCCTTAAGGCTGGGCGGCTCTTTTTCCTTGGGAGCGTCTTCGGGTTCGTAAGTCATTGCAGTCTCTCGGTGAATCTATTTTAACGCAGTCAGGGGCAGGGAGCAGAGGTCAGGAATCAGGGATCAGGGATCAGAACTCCGTCATTGCGAGCGCAGCGAAGCAATCCAGAAAAAAATAAACATCTCGCCTATCGGGTATCAGAAAACCATTTCACGCGAAGGCGCGAAGAAAAATTGCTGTCATTCTGCGCGAAGCGCAGCGGAGTCGCAGAATCCAGAAAAAAATTTACCGCAAAAAACGCAGTCCGGTATCAGAGACTCCCATCCCCACCCCAGCCCTCGCCTTGAAGCATTGGTATTTACACAAGGGGAGTAACCCCGCAGGGGCATGACATGAGTAACCGTCGGTGAAGCGAGCGCCGCGAGCGGAACCGGCGGGAAGCGAACACCACACTTCCAACCAGCCCTGCAAGGGCTGGCAGATAGATGGGGTGGCTATCCGCCGGTTCCGCGCTCGCGTTGCTCGCGCCTCACCGACGGTTACTCATGTAACGCGCCCCCGATCAAAAGCACTTCGGGGGCAGACTCTGCGGCGCTGTCACCCTACGCGCTATCTCACGCGAAGATGCGTTTTAAAGCCCCCTTTTCAAAGGGGGTGTCGGCGAAGCCGACGGGGGTTTGCCTTCGGAGCGCGGGCGTCCCGCCCGCATCCCCCCATCCCCGCCTTCCCCCGCAAGCGGGGGAAGGGGTTTTCCTTCTTCGCGCCTTCGCGTGAGGCATTTCGTTCTTTGCAGTTAATTTCTTTTTTTATGCAGTTCACTATAGAATAACAAAACCTCCACCACCACCCGCTCCCATGAAAACCCCGAAAACTTCAGATGCCTTGGTTCGTTTCGGCGTCGCCATGCCGGAAACACTGCTCGAACAATTCGACGCATGGAGTCGGCGTTCGGGACTTCCCAACCGCTCGGAAGCCTTGCGCCATCTGGTGCGCGATTTCGTTTCACGCCGCCACTGGGAAGAAGGCCAGGGATTTGTTCACGGCACCATCACGCTGATGTACGACCACCATTCGCACGACCTTTCCGGCGCGTTGACGTCGTTGCAACACGATTTCGGCGACGTGATCGTCTGCACCACACACGTCCACATCACCCATGAAACTTGCCTCGAATGTCTGGTGCTGCGCGGCAAAGCGCAACGCCTCAAAAAACTGGAAGAAGCGCTCGCCCGAGTCAAGGGTTTGCAAAAC
>JAITMH010000032.1 GCA_031277445.1 Burkholderiales bacterium | reverse complement strand
TCGCCGTCGGCGGCCATCAGCGTATCCAGTGAGCCGAAGTGATGGGCGAGATCACGCGCAGTCGCTTCGCCGACGTGACGGATGCCAAGCGCGAAGATGAAACGCTCAAGCGTCGTGCGCTTGCTTTTTTCAAGCGCGACACACAATTTGGCAGCGCTCTTTTCCGCCATTCGATCAAGGCTGACGAAATCGTTTTGCGTCAGCCGATACAGGTCGGCGGCTGATTGCACCATTGCTTTGTCAACCAGTTTTTCGATGATTTTATCGCCGAATCCTTCGATGTCCATCGCTCGTCGTCCGGCGAAATGCAGCAACGCCTGCTTGCGTTGCGCCGGACAGTAAAGCTCTCCCGAACAGTAGGCGTCGGCTTCACCGTCTTCACGGGTCGCAGCGGAGCCGCAAACCGGACACTGACGCGGCATCTCAAAGGGGCGCGTGTCTTCGGGACGGCGTTCAATCACAACGGCGACAACTTCGGGAATCACATCACCGGCACGACGCACGATCACGGTGTCGCCGATTCGTACATCCTTGCGTCTGGTTTCGTCTTCGTTGTGCAGCGTGGCGTTGGTGACGGTGACGCCGCCGACGAAAACCGGCGACAGCTTGGCGACCGGCGTGAGTTTTCCGGTGCGTCCGACCTGCACGTCGATATGTTGAACCGTTGTGAATTGTTCCTGCGCCGGATATTTGTGCGCGACTGCCCAGCGTGGTTCGCGTGTGACGAAACCAAGTTGTTGCTGCAACACGAGCGAATCGACTTTATAAACGACGCCATCAATATCGAACGGCAAAGCGTCTCTCAATTCCGCGATTTTTTGATGAAAGGTGATGAGTCCTTCAGCGCCAAGGACGCGCTGGCGGTGTTTGTCAACCGGCAGACCGAAACGTTCAATGGCGTCGAGTACATCGCCGTGTGTTTTCGGCAGTTTCCAACCGGAAATTTCGCCGAGGCCGTAGGCGAAGAACGACAGCGGTCGTTTGGCGGTAATGGTCGAATCAAGCTGACGCAAACTGCCCGCCGCCGAATTGCGCGGGTTGACAAATGTTTTTTCTCCGGCAGCGCGTTGGCGGTCGTTGAGTTTTTCAAAATCGGCGCGGCGCATGTAAACCTCGCCGCGAAATTCGATCACTTCAGGCGGCGGGCCATTGCCGGTGTTCAGCCCGGTGTTTAACCGCAAAGGAATCGCACGAAGCGTGCGAATGTTTTGGGTCACGTCCTCGCCGGTTTCGCCGTTGCCGCGAGTGGCGCCCTGAACGAGAACACCGTTTTCGTAGCGCAGACTGATCGCAAGTCCATCGAATTTGAGTTCGGCCAGATACGCTACCGGCGGATCGTTGTCCGTCAGACCGAGTTCACGCCGCACCCGCGCATCGAACGCATGAGCGCCGCTTGCTTCCGTATCCGTCTCCGTGCGGATCGAGCGCATCGGTACGGTATGTCGCACTGCCGGAAGTTCCGGGAGTGGTCGTCCGCCAACTCTTTGAGTGGGAGAATCGGGAGCGATCAGTTCGGGGTGTTGCGTTTCCAGTTGCTGCAATTCGCGGTAGAGCGCGTCGTATTCGGCATCGGAAATGATCGGCGCGTCGAGTACATAATAACGATGGTCGTGAGCGGCAATGGCATTGCGCAAAGCGGCCACGCTTTCACGAACGTCTGTTGACGCAAGAGACGGAGCGGAAGGCTCGGAGAAAAGCAGCGAACCTTGCAACGAGTTTTGCAATGAGTTTTGCACCCCAACCCCCCGAAAAAACACTGCGCGATACGTCAGAATCAGGCAGTGAACAAACGCAACGCCCGCGGGCTTCCCGGATCAATACCGATGTCGCGCAATGCTTGCGTGGCTTTTCCGACTTCGGTGCGGATTAAAGCCAGTCCTTGTTCGTTGACCGGACGATGACGGTCATCGACAAGCTGCGCCGACAACGCTTGCGCCAGTTGCGTCGCCAACTTCAACATTTCATCGAAACTCTGTTCGGGGCGACGCACTTGCGGGACATCGAGCAACACGACCGGGTCTTGAATGGCTTTACGCAAACGGTCTTCGGACAGCGCCGAACCGTCGTGACTTTCGATTCGGAACATTTCGTGACCGTCCCGCCGATAACGCAAAGCGCCTCTTTCAAGAACGAGCCCCAATTTTTGCGCCGCTTGCAATAATTGCTGGCCAAGCAACGGGCCGACTTTGCCGTGCAACGTCAAACCGATTTGCAGATCGAGTTGCGCGCAGGCTTTATCGAGCGCCTTGGCGCGTTCGGCCTCAAGCGCGACATCGAACGGCGTATAACTGGCCGACAACAAAGAAGCCACGCCTTCGACATGCTTCTGAAAAGCGTCGAGTTGTTCGGGAGTCACCGCCTGAGCGCGGTCGGCGAGTTGCAGACAAAAAGCCAGCGAGTGTACCGGTGCCGGATTGGTTTCATCGGTCGGCGTCGCAGCGCTTTCATCGGAAGCGGCGCTTCCCAGAAAAGCGAGAATGTCCGCAGTGTTTTGCAACAGCGTCCAGTTGGCGACGCCCTGCGGTTGCCAGAATAAACGAAACCGCTTGCCCGGCGTTTTCAGCATTTGCTGCGCCAATTCAGGCGTGACATTGACCGTATCGGGCAATTGCAGCGTCAACACCGCTTCGGCCATGAAATCCGGCGCTTCTCTTGGCGCCGCCGCCGTCGGAGCGGTCGGAGATGTCGGGGCGGCAGCGTCGGTGCGCAAGGTCGGTTCACGCGGTGTTTCAACGGAACGGGGAGGCGCGGCCTTCTGCACGGCTTTTTTTGCGAGTTCCCGCGCCGTTTTCCAGGCGGTTTCCTGCGAAGCTTCCCGCGAAGTTTCCTGCGCGGCTTCCTGCGCCGTTTTCTTTCTGGCAGGTGCGGCGAGACGGGATTTGACAGCGCGCATTTGTATGGCGTTATAAACGAGAACCGCCAATACCAATGCGGCTCCGGCAACCAACAACATTGTTTGGAGCGAACTCATGACGACAAGACCTCTGCTTTTTGAGAAGGCAATAAACGGAAGTTATGATTCTACTTCTTTTTATACAAAATAAACGCGCAAGAGAGAAGATTTTGTATGGAACAAAAAACCGCTCTGTGGAGCGGTTTTGCAGGCTTGAGGCGTGGTGCCGATGGGGGGACTCGAACTCCCGACCTTCTCATTACGAATGAGCTGCTCTACCAACTGAGCTACACCGGCCAAATTTTGATTGTGCGCGGTCTGGCCACGCGAATCCGGCATTATAACGACCTCGTGGGGAAATGGCTACTGGCGGCGCAGGCGCGGAGAAAAAAGCTTTTAACCACGAAAGACACGAAAATCACGAAAAAAGGATCGTCTGCGCGAAGCGAAGAATCGTAGGCTGGCGATGAGCGCAGCGAATCCCGGCGTTTTGCTTAAAGCTCCTTCCCCCGCTTGCGGGGGAAGGTTGGGATGGGGGTGCAGGCATTAGAGGTCAGCGGTCAGGAATCAGATTCCGTAGGGGCAGGTTTCAAACCTGCCCTGCTCGTTTCACGCGGAGGCGCGGAGAAGAACGATCCCCTCTCCCGCTTGCGGGAGAGGGGTAGGGGAGAGGGCGCTTTGAAGCCCTCCCCTTCAAGGGGAGGGAGCTTCATGTTCTTCGCGGCTTCGCGCCTTCGCGTGAGAAACAAACCCCCGCCGCCTTTGGCGGCACCCCTTTGGAAAGGGGGCTTAAAACCTGCGGCTTCGCGTGAGGCCAATGTTGGGGTTCGTTGCGCTCACCGCCAACCTACGCGCTACTCGCTGGATTGCTTCGTCGCTTTCGCTCCTCGCAATGACGCAGGTTTTTTCTTTGCGTTCTTTGCGGTTAATTTTTTTTGGATTCTGCGACTCCGCTTCGCTACGCGCAGAATGACGGAGTTCTGATACCTGAACCCCATCCCCACCTAAATCCTCCCCTTGAAGGGGAGGACTTCAAAGCGCCCTCTCCCCCGACCCCTCTCCCGCAAGCGGGAGAGGGGAGAAAGGCACGCTCCGCGTTCTCCGCGCCTCCGCGTGAGGCGGGGTTGCGGGCGGGACGCCCGCGCTCCAACGACAAACCCCCGCCCGCCTTCGGCAGGCACCCCCTTTGGAAAGGGGTTTTTCCTTCTTCGCGGCTTCGCGCCTCCGCGTGAGGCCGACACGCCGCCTCACCACGACCTATGCGCTTTTCGTGGTTAAACGCTTTTCTCTGCGCTTAGGAGCAGCTACAAGCGGCCATAAAACGTGGTGAGTAGCGCCGACAGGCCGTTCCAGATGATTTGTACGCCGATGCACAGCAGGATGAAAGCGAACAGGCGCAGGAGCACTATTGTGCCGATGGCGCCGAGGGCGGCGGTGATTCGGTAAGCGTAGCGGAAGCACAGATAGATGACCAGAGCGACAGCGGCCGAACCAAGGATGAGTGACGGTGCAGCGGTCAGCAGGGACTGTACGTTGGTGGCATGGTTGGCGCCGAGTGTGATGGCGACGCTGATGGAACCGGGACCGACGGTCACCGGCAGTGTCAGTGGATAAAATGCCTTGATCAGGCCGTCCTCGGGTTTGACAACGTATTGCGGGTCGGTGGGGGTGTCCGGCTCCTGTTTCAGGAGCGCCCAGGCGACGGAGCAGACGATCAGACCGCCGCCGACCTGAACGACGGCAACGGACAGTCCGAAAAATCCGAGAATGTAGTTGCCGACGAACATCGAGATGGCGAGCAGCACGAAGGCGTTGAGCGCCACACGACGCGCCAGCAGGGTACGGGTGGCGGGCGTTACTGAGCGTGTCATGGACACGAATACCGCCGCAGCGCCTATCGGGTTGACGATGGGGATCAACGCGACAATGACGAGTATGAGGTTTTCGAGGGCGGCGCGTAAATCGAAGGACATTATAAGAAAAGGCTTAACAAGCGTCGAGACACACTATACCATCGACACCTTCTTTCGTCGTTTGTTTCGTCTGATCTATGTCTGCTTCCAAAATTTTGTTCGGTTTTCATGCGGTGATTGCCCGGCTGCGCCAGCATCCCGATTCGATGGAGACGCTTTTTTATGATGCCAACCGGCAGGACCCGCGTTTGCGCGATCTTTTGGAACGGGCGGCGCTGGCCGGCTGCGCGGTGCAGCCGGTCGAGCCGGCGCGGCTCGATGGGTTGGCGCCTGTCGGGCGGCATCAGGGGGTTGTGGCGCGGGTGGCGGCGGCGTTGCCGCATCTGACGCTCGACGACGTTCTTGACGGTGCTGCCGGTTTGCCGCTGCTGATGGTGCTCGACGGGGTGACCGATCCGCACAATCTGGGCGCTTGTCTGCGAAGCGCCGATGCGTTTGGTGTGCAGGCGCTGATTCTGCCGAAGGACCGTTCGGTCAGTGTCAATGCGACGGTGGCGAAGGTGGCGTGCGGCGCGGCGGATACGGTGCCGGTGGTGACGGTGACCAATCTGTCCCGGACGCTGGAGGAATTGAAGGCGCGTGGCGTCTGGTGTGTGGCGGCGGACAGCGGCGGCGAGAATTTGTACGACGCGGATTTGAGTGGGGCGCTGGCCTGGGTGCTGGGTGCGGAGGGAAGCGGTTTGCGGCGGTTGACACGCGAGCGCTGTGACCGGGTCGTCAGTATTCCGATGCAGGGAATGGTCGAAAGTCTGAATGTTTCGGTGGCGGCAGGTATTTGTCTGGCGGCAACTCAGGCGCAGCGGCATAGAGTTTCCTGCGGTAAGAAATAGTAGAGTAGATAACCGTTCTGAAAATATTTGATCACATGGCTCATGGTTCGACAACCCTCTCCCCCACCCCTCTCCCACAAGTGGGAGAGGGGAAGATAATGCGCGAAAGCTCGAACAACGCTCCTCTCCCGCAAGGGGAGAGGGTAATAAGCGGTTCTCCTTGCTTTTGGCGCTCTCTCAGCAGGGAATAGTTTCGTGACCATCTGGCTGCAATCTTACAATCCGCTGAACCACGTCGCAGGATCGACGCTGGTGGCGGCGTTGCCGCTTCTTTTTTTCATTGTGACGCTGGTGGTGTTTCGCTGGCGCTTGCATTGGGCAGCACTTGGGACGTTGCTGTTGGCGGCGGTAATCGCCGTGACGGTGTATGGGATGCCGGTGGCGTCGGTGGCGGCGGCGGTGTTCTACGGCTTTGGTTATGGTTTGTGGCCGATTGTCTGGATTATCACGGGTGTCGTGTTTTTGTATCGGCTGACGGTCAAGAGCGGGCAGTTTGAAGTGGTGCGGGCGTCGATTGTGTCGGTCACGCCCGATGCGCGTTTGCAACTGATTTTGATCGGTTTCGCGTTCAGCGCGTTTCTCGAAGGCGCTGCCGGTTATGGTACGCCGGTTGCGATTACCGCTGCGTTGCTGGTCGGGCTGGGTTTTGATCCGCTACGGGCGGCGACGTTGTGTTTGATCGCCAATACCGCGCCGGTAGCCTTCGGAGCGATGGGAACGTCGATCACGGTGGCGGCGCAAGTGAGCCATACCGATCTGGCGGCATTGACGGCAATTACCGGTACGCTGTTGCCGTTGTTTTCGTTGTTGACGCTGGGGTGGATCGTGGTGGCGCTGGCCGGTTGGCGCGGCGCACGCGATATCTGGCCTGCGTTGCTGGTGGCGGGGGTGAGCTTCGCCGGGACGATGATGGCGACGGCGCTGTGGATCGGCCCTCAACTTCCGGCGATTACGGCGGCGATTGTCTGCATGGTGTCGCTGGTGGTGTTGCTGCGTTTCTGGCAACCGGCGAAGGTGTTGCAGTTGCGCGAACATGCGCCGATTTATCCGGCGATGATAGCCGCGCCACCGCTGACGGCTCGCCGTATCGCTTGCGCCTGGTTGCCGTTCGGGTTGTTGACGGCGTGTGTGGTGCTGTGGGGCAGTAAGGATTTTCAGTCGTTGTTTGCGTCGGGCGGCATCTTCCCGGAAACGACGCGCTGGCTGGAAGTGCCGTTTTTGCATGGGATCGTCCACAAAACAGCGCCGCTCACCGATGGCGCGGCGTTGTATCCGGCGGTGTTCAAATTCGACATTTTCGGCGCGGTGGGAACCGGCATTTTCCTTTCGGTGCTGTTGTCGGCGGTTTGTCTGCGCTGGCGGCCAAAATTCGTGCTGGGCGTGTTCAGGGAAACCTGCGCCGGTTTGTGGCCGACGGCGCTGACGATTGGGTTGGTGCTGGCGTTTGCCACCTTGTCCAATTTCTCCGGGATGTCGGCGACGCTGGCGCTTGCGCTCGCCGAAAGCGGCAAAGCCTACCCGCTGCTGGCGCCGGCGCTGGGCTGGTTCGGCGTTTTCCTGACCGGCTCGGATACGGCGTCCAACGCGCTGTTCGCGCCATTGCAGGCAACCGTCGCGCATCAAATCGGCGTTTCCGAGACCTTGCTGGTGGC
>JAITMH010000181.1 GCA_031277445.1 Burkholderiales bacterium | reverse complement strand
CTTGTCGAAAATGAATAAAGCTGCTTGTGCAGTTGCAGGAGAATGTTTGGACGCGGGTGGATATAGTCATAGCTTTCGTGAATCGTGGCAAGCACGTCACGATAACCTGCTATCTCCTGTTCCGAGCGATTGCGGGGCGCGGATTTGTTCCGCACCAACGCCTCCAGCCGCTTGTCGGTGGTGTTGATTCCCTCAATGCGGTTGGACGCGCCCGTGCTTTGGATTTTTGCAATGTCCACCAATGCGCTCAACACATCGGCATGAGCCTCTATAAGCAGCGCCTGCTTGCCCTTATACTCGTGGATGCTTGTCAGCATCGCCACAATATCCGGCATGAGCAAGGCTTCAGGCGAGTCGTTGTAGTCAAGCCGCTTCATGGACTATCTCCATCATCGACGCAGAATCTCCGTCATTACGCCATAAATGACGGAGAAAGCGGATAGGAGATCTCCTTCGCCTTACGCCCAATTTTCCAGAATCAACGGCGCTTCAATCCGGTCGTAGTGGCGGCGGTTGTTGGTCACCAGAACAGTGCCTGTCGAAAGCGAATGGGCGGCAATCATCATATCCAGTTCGCCAATGGGCTGGCCGGTGCTGATGAGTTGGTGACGGATGTTGGCGTACCAATCCGCCGCCTCTGCGTCCCATGGCAAAGCGCGGACGATCTTGAGGAACCGGCGCACCGCCAGATGGAGACGATGGTCGGTCGGCAATCGTTTCAGCCCGTACTGTAATTCGGCTCGCGTCACCGCCGAAATGCAAACCATGGACGGCGCAAGGGTTTTCAAGCGATCCTCGATCGCCGGCGACTTTCCCTTGATGAGGTAACTTGTGATATCGGTATCCAACATGTACAGCATGACTGATCGCTCCATCAATTTTCAGTCTCATCAAAGATACCGCGCTCCGGCGACAGCACATTCATCGGGCGCTCGGCCATAAAATCGGTCAGTACTTCGGAAGAATGCAACAACTCGAAGAACTCGTCCCATATTTTGGCGCCCGGTCGATTCGAAAGCACAACATCGCCCGTCACGTCGTCGCGTGTAGCATAAACTTCATGGCCATCAAAACGGAACTCCGCCGGAAGACGAACCGCCTGACTGGCGCCGTTCTTAAACAGTTTGGCAACGCGCATCTCAATCATCTTGGGCTCCTCTCATTTTTAGAATATATACCATAGTATATATTCCTGACGGCCTTGTCAATCGCGCCGCGCCAGAAGAAAGTCGTCTGGAGACAAGCCTTCGCGGATTATTGCATCAACATCGAAAAGCGAGGAAAACGGTACCGCTCCGGCTTTTTTCAGCGCAGCATACGCATCTTCTGCGTAACGGTGCGCGAAATCCTCCCTTTGCAACCATGGGCGAGTTTTCCATGCGGTTTCATCGTATGAGCAAAAATCCACAAGATGACCAACTTCGTGCAGCAACGTCCGGTAAAGCAGCGTGTGCCGCAACGAAACTGCGTCAGGCTGCAAGATGAAGAAACGATGATGGGTGCCGGTAACGCAGTGCCCATCCTGTTGTAAACGCTCGAATTCGCGCTTCCGGTCAGGCGTCATCGCCTTTTCCCATTTGAACGGTTGCAAACTCTGTGCTTCAAGCACGACCGCAGGACCGCTGTACCCTTCTTTCCCGCCTTGGTTAACCTTAAAATTCGGCGCGTATAAAAACACGGCTCGCCCCCAAGCCGGCGACAGAATCCGTTGTTTATGTGTCGGCTGCCGAAGCACGATGAAACGAATTTTTCCGACATCTTCCGATGGCAGGTGATGAAGCATCGCACAAATATCGTCAACCGTGCACGGATAAAACCAACCAGAACGCGTACGCTGCACGAGAAAAGTCACCTCTTGTACGCCGATGGTTCGGACAATTTTGACGCAAGGCGCTATTTCTTCGTGAAAAATTCTGTCAGCGCGTGCAGGCACGACGAGTTTGTTGTTCCGTCCTTGACGGGGTTTGTCTGTGCCGAGACGGTCAGGCCGAGCGGAGTTGCGTACGGATTTCATGTTGGTTAAAGTGGCATCACTGAACCATTTTCTTCAACGCATAAATCCAGTCAAGCGCTTCGCGTGGCGTCAGCGTGTCGGGGTCAATCGTATCGACGGCTTTGTATAACTCGGCTTCGTGGTGTGCGGCGCCGGTTTCCGTATCGGAGAGCGAGGGCGCGTCGTGCGTCGGCATCATTCGCGGCGCGAAAAGATCGCCTTGTCTCGAATCGCGCACGCCGATTTTTTCGAGACGCGAAAGGTAATTGCGTGCCTGTTTCAGCGTTTCGCGTGGCACACCGGCAAGACGCGCCACTTGCAAGCCATAGCTCTGACTTGCCGGGCCTTCGGCGACACTGTGCAAAAACACGATGCCTTCTTTGTGTTCGACGGCATCGAAATGAATGTTGGCGCAGCCGTCGATTTCGGAAGGCAACGCGGTCAATTCAAAATAATGGGTGGCGAACAAGGTCAGCGAACGGTTGTGTTCGGCAAGGCGGTGGGCAATCGCCCAGGCCAGCGCCAGTCCGTCAAACGTCGAAGTGCCGCGCCCGATTTCATCAATCAGCACCAGGCGTTTTTCGGTGGCGCGGTTCAGAATAAACGCGGCTTCGGTCATTTCCACCATGAAGGTCGAGCGCCCACCGGCAAGATCGTCGGATGCGCCGATGCGCGTGAAAATCGCGTCGAGCGGCCCGATCACGGCGCGTTGTGCAGGAACGAAAACGCCGCAGTAAGCGAGCAACGCAATGGTTGCCGTCTGCCGCATGTAGGTGGATTTGCCGCCCATGTTTGGGCCGGTGACGATCAGCAATCGACGCTCGGAATCCAGCGCAACATCGTTGGGAATGAAGTGATCCACTTGTTGTTCAACAACGAGATGGCGACCGGCTTCGATAGCGAGCCCCGGCGTTTCGGAAAACTGCGGACGCACCAGATTCAACGCAACAGCGCGTTGCGACAGCGTTGACAACACATCGAGTTGCGCTAGGGCAATCGCGGCCTGTTGCAAGGCAGGCACGGCGGCAGCGAGTGTGTCGAGCAACTGATCGTACAACCATTTTTCACGCGCCAAAGCACGTTCTTGCGCCGACAGCGCCTTGTCTTCAAACGTTTTGAGTTCCGGCGTGATGTAACGCTCGGCGTTTTTAAGCGTTTGCCGACGGCGGTAATCGTCCGGCACTTTTTCGCTGTTTGCATGGGTGACTTCAATGTAGAAACCATGCACGCGGTTGTATTCGACTTTCAAGGTGCTGATGCCGGTACGCTCGCGTTCGCGCCGTTCGAGGTCGAGCAGAAAAGTGCCGCAACCACGGTCGATGGCGCGCAGTTCGTCGAGTTCGGCATCGAAACCTCCCGCAATCACGCCGCCGTCGCGCAAATGCGTCGCCGGTTCTGTCATGATGGCTTTGAAAATCAACTTATACCATTGCGGATCCACGTCGAACGCCGCATGGATATTGACCAGCATCGGCGTTTCAAAGGACGCGACGAGTTGGCGAAACGATGGCAACAGATCCAGCGTATCGCGCAGGCCGGAAAGGTCGCGGGGACGCGCCGTCTTTAACGCGATGCGGGCGGCGATACGTTCGACATCCGCGCAGCGCTTGAACAACAGCGACGCATCGCGTGTGACCTGCGACTGCGCGATCAGCGCGTCGGTCGCGTCATGGCGGGCAATGGCTTCATACGGGTTACGCAGCGGTTGTGTCAACCACAATCGCAACAAGCGGCTTCCGGCAGCGGTGCGACAAGTATCGAGTATCGAGAGCAACGTGGGCGACGCTTCACCGCTTAGCGTCGCGGTGATTTCGAGGCTGCGTCGCGTCGCGTTGTCGAGTTGCAGCGCTTGATGGTGGTCTTCGACATGAAGCGTGGCAATGTGCGCCAGCGGTGTTGTTTGCGTCGTGTTCGCGTAAGCGATGAGCGCACCGGCAGCACGCACTGCCGCCGGGATGTCGGCAACACCGAACACATCGAGACTGGCAACGTCAAGTTGCTTGAGCAAAACGCGCCGCGATGATTCGAGACTAAAGTGCCAGGGCGGCAACAAACGCGGCGGCAATGCATACGCCGGACACAGCGCGGCGTTATCATCGTCGGCGATCAACCATTCTGCGGGTTCAATGCGTTCCAGCAATGCGCCCACTTCACGCGTTGCCACTTCGGTCAGCGTGAAGCGACCCGAAGCGAAATTGAGCCAGGCGATACCTGCCCGGTGCCCGTCGATCACGCACGCGGCAAGCGGTCGGTCGCGGCGTGCGTCAAGCAGGCTGGCGTCGGTCAGCGTACCGGGCGTGACAATGCGCATGACCTTGCGCTCGACCGGCCCTTTGCTGGTGGCGGGATTACCGATTTGTTCGACCATCACCACCGTTTCGCCGAGCCGCATCAACCGCGCCAAATATTGTTCGACCGCATGGAACGGCACACCGGCCATCGGAATGGGGCGACCCGCCGAATGACCGCGAGCCGTCAGCGTGATGTCGAGCAGGCGAGCCGCCCGTTCGGCGTCCTCAAAAAAAAGCTCGTAAAAATCGCCCATCCTGTAAAAGACGAGCTTGTCCGGATGCTCGGCCTTGAAGCCAAGATACTGCGCCATGACGGGAGTGTGCGCCGATAAGTCAACGGCAATTTGCGGCTTTTTCAACGAGCGCCTCAATGACAGAAGTGCAACAATAAGAAAGTATAACCGCCAGCGGGGATCAGGGGGCAGGAATCAGAACGTCGTCATTGCGAGGAACGAAGTGACGAAGCAATCCAGTGCTTTTTCGATACGCCAATTTTCTGGATTGCTTCGCTTCGCTCGCAATGACGCCGTTCTTCTTCGCGCCTTCGCGTGAGGCAAAACGCTGGGGTTCGCTGCGCTCATCGCCAGCCTACGACTCTTCGCTATGCACAGAATGACGCTAATTTTTTCGTGTTTTTCGTGGTTAAATTGTTTTTCTGATGCCTGATACCTGAACCCCATCCCAGCCCTCCCCTTGAAGGGGAGGGAGCTTCATGTTCTCCGCGCTTCCGTGTGAGGTGATGTTTTTCTGATCCCTGATTCCTGATCCCTGACCTCTGATACCTGCCCCCTGATCAACCCAACCGCTGCGCGTCGAAGTGCGCATCCGGTCGCTCGATCAGGTCTTGCGCGGCGACGAGTTGCAGTTCGTATTCGTCGCGCTCATAGGTGACGCGCAGGGCTTCG
>JAITMH010000131.1 GCA_031277445.1 Burkholderiales bacterium | reverse complement strand
GATGGTTTTGCGTTTCTTTTCGGGATCGGCCTCGCCGTGTAGCGCCGTGAGGAATTCATCGGCGGCGTTGATGTGGATCACGCGAACGCCCATGTTGTTTTGAAAGGTGCGCATCACTTGTTCGGCTTCGTTCAGGCGCAACAGTCCGTGATCGACAAAAACGCAGGTCAGTTTGTCGCCGATGGCGCGGTGGATCAGCGCAGCGACCACTGAGGAATCCACGCCGCCGGACAAACCGAGAAGCACTTCTTCGTCACCGACTTGTTCGCGGATTGTGGCAATCGCTTCTTCGGCGTAAGTTTTCATCGTCCAGTCTTCGCCGCATCCGCAAATTTCGTGTACAAAGCGCGACAGGATCGCGGTGCCTTGTTTTGTGTGGGTGACTTCGGGATGAAATTGCACGCCGTAGAAGCGTCGCGTTTCATCGCCGATAGCGGCAATCGGGCAGTTTTGCGATGTGCCGATGATGGCGAAGCCGGGCGGCGGTTCGGCCACTTTGTCGCCATGGCTCATCCAGACATCGAGCAGGCCGTGGCCTTCGGCGCTGTTGCGATCCTGAATGTCGCGCAATAACACGGAATGGTTGCGGGCGCGCAGTTCGGCGTGACCGAATTCGCGCACATCGCCCGATGAAACGTTACCGCCGAGTTGCACTGTCATCGCGTGCATGCCGTAGCAGATGCCGAGTACCGGAACGCCCAGCGTCCATACGGCTTCGGGAACGTGCGGCGAATCTTTTTCGGTGACGCTTTCCGGACTGCCGGAAAGAATGATGCCTTTCGGCGCGAAGTCGCGAATGAAATCATCTGACACGTCGAACGGATGGACTTCGCAATACACATGCGTTTCGCGCAAACGGCGGGCGATGAGTTGCGTGACTTGTGAACCGAAATCGAGGATCAGAATTTTGGCGTGGTGGGACATGATAGGGTTTAAGGATTAAAAGTTGTTTCTTACGGAGACGGGAGGCAGATTGCCTCCCCTACGAACAGGGCACGTCAATGATAGCGTAGGGGCGGCAACCTGCCGCCCGAACATTTTCTGGATTGCTTCGCTTCGCTCGCAATGACGCCACACTTGCGTGGACGCCTGTGCCTTGAAAGGGAGGACTTTGCAAGTCACCCCCCCATCCGGTAATTGGGCGCTTCTTTGACGATTTGCACATCGTGGACGTGCGATTCGCGCATGCCCGCCGAGGTGATTTCGACGAATTCGGCGCGTGTTCGCAACGTTTCGATATCGCCGCAGCCGCAGTAACCCATCGCGGCACGCACGCCGCCCATCAGTTGATGGATGATGCTGACCAGCGGCCCTTTGTACGGCACACGACCTTCGATGCCCTCAGGCACCAGTTTTTGCGCGGCGGCCGGGTCGCCTTTTTCCAACTCCTGGAAATAGCGGTCGGAACTGCCTTGCTGCATGGCGCCGAGCGAACCCATTCCGCGGTAGCTTTTGTACGAGCGCCCTTGATAGAGTTCGATGTCGCCCGGCGCTTCTTCGGCGCCAGCAAACAAGCTGCCCATCATCACCGACGAAGCGCCAGCCGCAATCGCCTTGGCGATATCGCCCGAGTAGCGGATACCGCCGTCGGCAATGACCGGAATACCGGCTTTTCCGGCGGCTTCACAGGCGTAGAGAATCGCAGAGACTTGCGGCACACCGACGCCGGCGACAATTCGCGTGGTGCAAATCGAACCCGGCCCGATACCGACTTTCACGGCATCGGCGCCGTGGTCGGCGAGCGCCTGAGCAGCGGCGCGGGTGGCGATGTTGCCGCCGATCACTTCGATGTGCGGAAAACGTTTTTTTACCCAGGCAACGCGGTCGAGTACGCCCTGTGAATGACCGTGCGCGGTATCGACGACGATCACGTCAACCCCGGCTTCCACCAGCAGCGCAGCGCGAAGCTCATTGTCGGGAGCGACGCCGATAGCAGCGCCGACGCGCAAACGCCCCAGCGAGTCTTTGCTGGCGCTGGGATATTCGGAAGATTTCAGAATGTCCTTGACAGTGATCAACCCGCGCAATTCCATCGCATCGTTGACCACCAATACGCGCTCCAGCCGATGCTCGTGCATCAACTGTTTGGCAGTATCGAGGTCGGAGCCTTCCTTGACCGTGACCAGCCGGCCTCCGGGCGTCATGATATTGGCGACGGGTTGGTCGAGGCGCGTTTCAAAACGCAGATCGCGGTTGGTGACGATGCCGACAACGCGACCGTGATCGACCACCGGCAGCCCTGAAAACTTGTGTTTCTCCGTCAACGCCAGCACATCGGCGACCCGCATCTCCGGCGAGATCACGATCGGGTCTTTAACGATGCCGCTCTCGAAACGTTTGACGTTGGCTACCTCCTCGGCCTGCTTTTCGGGCGGCATGTTTTTGTGCAGGATGCCGATACCGCCTTCCTGAGCCATGACGATGGCGAGACGCGCCTCGGTGACCGTGTCCATCGCCGCCGAAACCAGCGGAATGTTGAGCGTGATGCCACGGGTCAGGCGTGTTTTCAGGGAGACTTCACGGGGGGCCACATCGGAATGGGCGGGTGTTAAAAGTACGTCGTCAAAAGTTAACGCTTTGTCAATGGTACGCATAAAAGGCCATGCTCCTCGCAAAAATTGATTATACTTGTGATGACAGCCCAAACCCAAGCCCAATGGCGCGAAAAGGGCGCAGTTTTCGGTTTAGTTTTCAGCTCAGTTTTCAAAACCAACCAGGAGGCAGTGTCATGACTTCCCAATCTCTTACATTTCGTAGTCTGGTGCGCCTGCTGGCAGCCGTGCTGGTGTTGGCGTTGAGCGCCTCGGTTTCGGCGACGCTTTACAAAACAGTCGGACCCGACGGCAAAGTGACCTATTCGGACAAACCGCCGATGAACGTCAAGGAAGCGGAAAGAACCGAGAGAATGCGCGACGTGCCGCCGCCGGGCGATCCCGACGCCGCCAAAAAACTGTCGGAGCAGCAAGCGGATTTCCAGAAGCGGACGATTGACCGCCAGACCAGTGAGCAGAAGGCTGCGGAAGCGCAGAAGGAAAGAGCCGACCTGTTGCGGCGCTGTCAGGATGCGCGTACTGCGATCCGGCAGTATCAGGATACAGGCATGACGCTTTACCGCGCCGGAGAAAAAGAAGGAGAACGGGTGGCGATGGATATGGACGCACGTTTGAAAGAAGTGGCGCGCCTCGAAGCGCAAATGAAAGAAGCCGGGTGCGAGTGATTCAGGGATCAGACCGTAGCCGGAGAAAAAAGCGTTTAACCACGAAAAACACGAAAGTCACGAAAAAAATGATAGTCTGCGCGAAGCGAAGAACCGTAGGCTGGCGATGAGCGCAGCGAATCCCAGCGGGTCGACCTCACGCGGTGTTTTGTAGGGGCGGGTTTCAAACCCGCCCTTTTCGTTTGTGCTCACGCGGAGGCGCGAAGAAGAAAGGCGTCATTGCGAGGAACGAAGTGACGAAGCAATCCAGCGAGTAGCTTGGACAAGCGAAGCGCAGTCCGGGAATTGATCTCACGCGAAGGCGCGGTTTTGTAGGGGCGGGTTTTAAACCCGCCCTTTTCGTTTGTGGCTCACGCGGAGGCGCGAAGAAGAATCCCCCGCTTGCGGGGGAAGGCTGGGATGGGGGGATGCGGGCGGGACGCCCGCGCTCCCAGAATGACGCTATTTTTTTCGGGCCTTTCGTGTTTTTCGTGGTTAACGGTTTTCTTCTTCGCGGCTCCGCGCCTCCGCGTGAGATGATGCTTTTCTGATACCTGATACCTGATACCTGTTTTTACACGGGCTTTTCCGATCCGACGATGCGGTGGCGGGTGATAACCTGATAATTCTGCCGGAACAGCGCGGACAAACGTTCGACGAGATAAACCGAGCGATGGCGTCCGCCGGTGCAGCCGATGGCGATGGTCAAATAATTGCGGTTGTCGCGTGCGTAGTCGGGAAGCCAGCTTGAAATAAAACGGCAAATGTCGTTGAACATCCGTTCGACTTCCGGCGAAGCTTCGAGAAATGCAGCGACCGGCGCATCGCGGCCAGTGAGCAGCGCCAGCGTCGGTTCATAGTGCGGATTGGGCAAACAGCGCACATCAAACACCAGATCGGCATCGAGCGGCACACCGTGTTTGAAACCGAACGATTCAAAGAGCAGTGACAGGCGGGAAGCGTCAACGCCGACGAATTCTTTGATCCAGCCACGCAACGCGGCTGCGGGAAGGTCGCTGGTGTCGAACGCAAAAGCGATTTCGCGCAAACCGGCGACACACTGGCGCTCATGCGCAATCGCTTCGGTGAGCGTACATTCGTTGGTGGAAAACGGATGGCGGCGGCGGGTTTCGGAAAAACGTTTGACCAGCGTGTCTGTCTTGGCGTCGAGGAAAAGAAAGCGAACGCTCCAACCGGCCTTTCGCAGTGTTCCGAGAATTTCATCAAGTTGCGGAAAACCCGGCGCGGTTTTGGCGTCGAGCGTAATCGCCAGACGTGTCTGACCGGTGCTGCCGAGAAAGGAGACGGTGTCTTTCAACAGCGGCAACGGCAAATTGCTGACGGCGTAATAGCCGGAATCTTCCAGCGCCGTTAACGCGACGCTTTTGCCTGACCCGGAAACACCGCTGATAAGCAGAAGATCCATGGTTATAGCTCGGATTCCAATGCCTGGCTGTGGCGCTCGATGAATTCCAGGGCGCTGTCGATGCCGCGCCGGTTCAGCACGAAATTACGCACAGCCGCTTCGACGAGTACGGCAAGATTGCGTCCGGCTGCGACTGGAATGATCACCTTGCGGATCGGGACGCCGAGAATGTCTTGATACGACGCTTCCACTCCAAGCCGATCGAGGTTGGCGAAAGCCTCGTGGTTGTGATCCTCAAGATGGACGATCAGACGCAGCAGTTTGTGCGGTCGCACGGCGGTTTCGCCGAACATTTGCCGGATGTTGAGGACGCCGATACCGCGCACTTCGAGAAAATCGCGCAACAACGGCGGACAACGGCCTTCGATCGTATCCGGCGAGATGCGGTGCAGTTCGACGATATCGTCGGCGACCAGACCGTTGCCGCGAGTGATTAATTCCAGCGCCAGCTCGCTCTTGCCGATGGCCGAAGCGCCGGTGATCAGCACGCCCATTTCGAGTACGTCGAGAAAAACGCCGTGAGCCGTGATGTATTCGGCCAGTTCACGCAACAGGTAAAGGCGCAGGGTATCGACGACATGAGGAGAGTGGCGCTTCGAGACGAGCAACGGCACATGGTGTTCATTGCAATGGCGGCTGAGCAACGGCAGCAGCGCTTCGCCGCCAATAACGATAAGCGTGGACAACTCTTTGGTCGCAAAAAGACGCGCCATCGCCTGCTCACGGCGTTCTTCGCTCAGCCCTTCAAGGTAAGAGATTTCGGCAGTGCCCAGCACTTGCACATGGAACGTGTGAATCAGATTCAGGTGCCCGATCAGACTGGTGGTGGGATGCGTGATCTCATCGCCGCCTTCCAGCAGACGGTGTATGCCGGTTTGTCCGGCCACCCAGTCCAGTTGTAAACGTTCCTTGTTGTCGTCGAACAGCTTTTCGATAGTGATGGTACGCATTTTTCAGATCCAGAGATTGAAATGTTGGGGTAACAGCCGCTTCCCGGAGGAACAGGCCGAAAGTTTATTATGCCCTTAAATCGGGGGGCAGTGGTCAGGGATCAGGGATCAGGGATCAGGGATCAGAAAACCGTCTCACGCGAAGGCGCGGAGAACGCGGAGTGGAAAGCCCCCTTTCCAAAGGGGGTGGCCGCCGAAGGCGGGCGGGGGTTTGCTCCGGAGCGCGGGCCGAATGAACTCACAACCGGCCCGCATCCTCCCATCCCAGCCTTCCCCCGCAAGCGGGGGAAGGGCTTTCGTTCTTCGCGGCTTCGCGCCTCCGCGTGAGGCGATTTTTTACTGATCCCTGATGCCTGACCTCTGATACCTGACACGTTGACATTTGCGTAACCTTCTCCAACAATCCACACTTGTCGCGGAACAACGGAGACGAAGCAATGCGCGCATTTTGGATGGTTTTTTTCTCATGTTTTTTTCTGGCGCCACTTCTGGCGCACGCCGCATCCGCAGATGAGGCGGGTCAGAGAAGCGAAGGCGAAATGGCGGCCATCCGGAAAGCGCGAGAGGGTCTGGCAGATATCGTTGCCTACATGGAAACCCGCTCCGACCTTTTTCCAACGCGCCCACCGGCAAAGAAGCGGGTTTTGACACCCGCGCAGAGTCAGGAAGTGCGCGATCTCTGGGGGCGCTTTCTCGACTACCAATTGATGCTTGACGCTTCCTGGCGACGCCTGAGCGAACGCGAACACGGGCAAGAAAAATCGGAAGACGCTGTGCGCTTCGCCACACGCTATGCGGCGTTTCTGACGCGCTACCGCTATGCGCTTGAGTTCATCCGGTTGGCTGACGCCGATCCGGCAGTGCGCATCGTGCTTAACGAACCTGTGACCGAAATCGGTTTTCCCGAACGAAGCTACGCCGATTTCAAATTTCGTTTTCTGCATGTGGCCATAGCGAGCGAGTTTGCGTCGCTGTCCGCCGCGTATGTCACCATGTCTGCATCTGCGGGTCGCAGTGGCGGGAAAACGACGTTGCTGAGGCAGGCCATTCGTGAAGACGAGCGCTATCTCTGGCGGGCGGGCAGGGCGCACGGCCTTCTGAACACGCTGCGAAATGCCGGCCAGATTGTCCAGGAAGGTGGTTCGAAACTGGTTTTTCCGCTCCAGAAAGGCGTTTCCGAATGGATGGGGCAGACGCGGGTGGCGAGCGGCGAACGTTTTCTGATGTCCGCCGACCAGACCGCCGCGCTGCACCCCCGGCTGCGCCCGGGCGACATTCTGCTTGAGCGGCGGGAATGGTACCTCTCCAACATCGGCCTGCCCGGATTCTGGCCGCATGCGGCGCTGTACATCGGTGACGCGGAAGAACGGAGCGCGTATTTCGACACGCCGGAAATTCGCGTCTGGCTGAAAACGCAGGGAATTGCCGATGAACGTTTTGAAACATTGCTGCAAACGCGCCACCCGCACGCCTACCGTCTCAGCCAGCAGCCCGACGAGGCGGGCGCCATGCCAAGAATTATCGAGGCGCTTGGCAAGGGCGTTGTTTTCACCTCGCTTGAATACTCGGCAGCGGCGGATTCCGTCGCGGTGTTGCGGCCACGTCTTTCGCGCCTGGAAATCGCGCAGGCAGTGCTGAAATCCTTTGATTACTATGGCCGTCCTTACGATTTCGATTTTGACTTTCGCACCGATGGGCAACTGGTTTGCACGGAACTGGTGTTCAAATCGTACCGTCCGGAAAAAGATCGACAGGGATTGGACTGGCCGCTGGTCAGTATTGCCGGTCGTCCGGTGCTTACCGCCAACAACATCGTGCGGCATTTCGACGAAACCTGGCAGACACCCGCGCAAAACCTCGATCTGGTTGCGTTCTTCGACGGGAATGCGCGTGCAGGTCGAGCGGAGGAGAGTGATTTGAAAAGCTTTCGCGCCAGTTGGCGCCGCCCTAAATGGCACATCTTGGTGCAAGAAGGCGCGGATCAGTGATCAGAGGTCAGGAATCAGGGATCAGAGGTCAGAGGTCAGAGGTCAGAAAAGCGCCTCCGCGTGAGAATGCTTCCCGGACGGCGCTTCGCTTGTCCGGGCTACGATATTTGTCATTCTGCGCGGAGTCGCAGAATCCATCCAAAACGCTGGGATTCGCTACGCTCATCGCCAGCCTACGCGCTACCCCCATCCCACCCTTCCCCCGAAAGCGGGGGAAGGGGCTTTCTTCTTCGCGGCTTCGCGTGAGGCTTATGCGGTGGATTGCGCCGCTACGCGGCTTATCCACCCTACGCTTGCTGGATTGCTTCGTCGCTTTCGCTCCTCGCAATGACGCCGAAACTTTCTTTGCGCTCTTTGCGAGAGGCAAAACGCTGGGATTCGCTGCGCTCATCGCCAGCCTACGATTCTTCGCTTCG
>JAITMH010000127.1 GCA_031277445.1 Burkholderiales bacterium | reverse complement strand
TTGGTCAGATTGTAGCCGCCGCCCGGCCCGCGCACACTTTCCACCAACCCGCATCGGCGCAATTTGCCGAACAACTGTTCAAGATACGACAGCGATATGTCCTGCCGTTCCGAGATGGCCGCTAAAGTTACCGGCCCCTGAGTGCCGTGAAGCGCAACGTCCAGAACTGCTGTCACTGCAAAACGGCCTTTTGTTGTCAGACGCATATTATTTTCTCCGAGTCACTTTATTGTTGGAAACTTCCAGGATGAGCGCCCGCTACATCATGACCGCCCCGCCCAAATCAAATGAACCACAAGTTCGCACAGTAATATATCCGACGACTTTGGTCAACTAATTTACGGGCACCGAATAATTATTCCAACATCTTGTCCGGCGGGTAGAACGGATAAGCAATCTCTCGCGGAGACGCGGAGTTCCGTAGGTTGGCGGTGAGCGAAGCGAACCCCAACGGATTGGCCTCACGCGGAGACGCGGGTTTTAAGCCCCCTTTCCAAAGGGGGTGCCCGCCGAAGGCGGGCGGGGGTTTGCTGTTGGTGGATTGCGCTTCGCTTATTCACCCTACGCTCACTGCGCTCGCAATGACGCCGTTCTTCTCCGCGCCTTCGCGTGAAACGAGCAGGGCAGGTTTGAAACCTGCCCCTACGGAATCTGATTCCTGATTCCTGCTTATTCCAGCATCTTGTCCAGAGACGCCGCATCCAGCGGTTCTTCTTTCTTGCAAACCCCGCAGTCGATCCCTTGCTCGCACAAACGTTCGGTGACGACCGCCAGACGTTCCTCTGTTTTAGCAACATGGTCAAACAACTGGTGCAGCGCCAGCACTATGGGGTCGTTCATGTCTCGTGATACGGCATAGGCGGAAAAATCCTTTTTTCCGGCCTGCGTGTCCTGTTCCGCTTCCTTTTTTTCGTCTTCGTCTTTTGCCAGAATACGGGCGGGAATGCCGACTGCCGTTGCTCCCGGCGGCACTTCGCGCACTACGACGGCGTTGGAGCCGATTCTGGCACCGTCTCCGATCAGGATCGGGCCAAGAATTTTGGCGCCTGCCCCTACTACGACGCCGTTCCCCAAGGTCGGATGCCTTTTTCCTTTGTTCCAAGACGTGCCGCCCAGCGTCACGCCGTGGTACAGCGTGCAATCATCGCCGATCTCGGCGGTTTCGCCGATGACGACGCCCATGCCGTGATCAATGAACACGCGCCGTCCGATGGTCGCGCCCGGATGGATTTCGATGCCGCTCATCCAGCGTGCGATGGTTGAAAACCAGCGCGCCAACCAGCGCAGTCCCAAGCGCCAGCACGGCCCCGCCAGCAGTCGGTGAAAAATCAGCGCGTGTACGCCTGGATAGCACGTCAGAATTTCCCAACTGCTACGCGCCGCAGGATCGCGCTCGAAAATCGCCTTGATGTCTTCCCGCACGTATTTGAACACGCTACGCCACTCCTTCGGCTTTGAAGTGACCGGACTTGCCGCCTTTTTTCTCCAGCAACCGAATCTCGCCGATGCACATGCCGCGATCCACCGCTTTGCACATATCGTAAATGGTCAGCAGCCCTGTCGCCGCCGCCGTCAACGCTTCCATTTCGACGCCGGTACGCGCCCGTGTTTCGGCGGTGACTTCAATCGCCACCGCGCTTGCCGCCTCGTCGATCTCGAACGCCACCGCGACCCGCGTCAGCGGCAACGGGTGGCACAACGGAATCAGATGCGCAGTCTGCTTTGATGCCTGAATCGCGGCAATCCGTGCGATTCCCAGCACATCGCCTTTTTTGGCGCTGCCATCGCGCACCAGCGCCAGCGTCGTCGGCATCATCGTGATTCGGCCACCGGCGCGTGCCACACGCAACGTCACTTCCTTGGCCGCCACATCGACCATGTGCGCCTGTCCGCCCGCATCGAAATGGGTCAATGGTGATTCGATTGTCGAAGAAGTCATGGGTTTTCCTACCAAAGAAATCAAAGCGTCAAAGATCGTAAAATCGGAAGTCACCCCGATTGCACCGACATGAAAAGCACGGGACAATGTACTATTGTCGTAAATGGCGCGTTGCGCATCTTACCATTATTGCTCGTAACGACCCGCTGCCCGAAGTACGCCCATGCCCTCATCTCCGAACGTTTCTTCACAACCGCTCAAGCCCGACAACCAGCGCTTTGGATTGTGCGCCTGTCTGTGCGCAGCGCTGACGTTTGCCCCGATTTTTTCGTTACCGGCAACCGCGCAAAACCTTTACAACCTGCCGGAACTCGGCGACGCTTCGCAGAGCGCTCTCTCGCCCTCACAGGAGCGCCGACTCGGCGAATCAATCATCCACGAACTTCGCGCTTCCGGTCACTACATGAACGACCCCGAAGTCAACGATTACCTGAACACGCTCGGACACAAACTGGTCGCCGCCGGCAACGACACGCGGCAGGAGTTTGAATTCTTCGCCATCCCCGACCCGTCCATCAATGCTTTTGCGCTTCCCGGCGGCTACATCGGCGTCCATACCGGACTGATCCTGCTCGCGCAAAGCGAATCGGAACTGGCGAGTGTGCTGGCGCACGAAATCACGCACGTCACCCAGCGCCATCTGGCGCGAATGGTCAGCGGTCAAAAAGACGCGCTGCTGCTGTCGTTGGCGGCGCTCGCCGCCGCAATCGCCGCCTCTCAATCGGGTTCGTCATCGAGCGGGCAAATGGTCGGCGCCGCCATCGCTTCAGCGCAGGCGCTGGCAATACAATCACAGATCAACTACACCCGCGAACACGAATACGAAGCCGACCGAATCGGTTTTCAGCGATTACGCGCCGCCGGTTTCGACACCACCGCCGCCGCTGCATTCATGACGCGGCTGCAACGTTCCAGCCGCTTCGCCGACGGAAACATGCCGTCTTACCTGCGCACCCACCCGATCACCACCGAACGAATCGCCGAAGCGCAGGCACGCGCCGAAAATGTTCCGTACAGGCAAACCGTTGACAGCATCGACTTCCATCTGGTTCGCGCTTTGCTGCAAAGCTATCTCGGCGCCCCCAGAGAAGCCGTCGCCTTTTTTGAAGACGCGCTGCGCGAACGCAAATTCAACGATAAAAATGCCACGCGCTACGGCCTTGCCGCCGCCCTGCTACGCACCAAAGATTACGAACGCGCCAAAAAAGAAATCGCCGCGCTCGACAACGAATTGCAACATCCGATGATCGACGTGATGGCCGGCCACATCATGATGGAATCGGGCGACCTCGATGGCGCCATCGCCCGTTTTGGCAAAGCCCACGAACGCTACCCCAACAACAAACAGTTGATTTACGATTATCCAGAGGCGTTAATCCGCGCCGGCCAACTCCAGAAAGCCATCGACTTTCTCGAAAGACAAATCGTCCGCTTCCCGGGCGACGGCCTGCTGCATCAAAAAATGGCAAGCACCTACGCGAAACTGAAACAACCCTTCAAAGAACACGCCCATCAGGGCGAATACTACGCCTGGCTGGGCAGCCCCCAGGCCGCCATCGAACAATTCGACCTGGCGCTCAAACACGACCGCGATGCCTCCTTTCAGGAAAAGTCGGCGCTCGAAAGCCGGAAGCGGCTCATGCAGACAGAACTGCGCGAACGCGAACGCGACGGCAAGATTCTGGGAAGGTTTTCAGGAATCAGGGATTAGGGATCAGGTATCAGAAAAGCGTCTCATGCGAAGCTGCGAAGAAGAAAAACTTTAACCACGAAAAACACGAAAGGCACGAAAAAATTAGCGTCATTCTGCGCGAAGCGAAGCGGAGTCGCAGAATCCATAAAAACCATCTCACGCGAAGGCGCGAAGCCGCGAAGAACATGAAGCTCCCTCCCCTTCAAGGGGAGGGCTGGGGTGGGGATGGGGGCGTCAGGTACCAGAACTCTGTCATTCTGCGCGAAGCGAAGCGAAGTCGCAGAATCCAAAAAAATTTAACCGCAAAGAACGCAAAGATCACAAAGAAAAAATTGGCGTCATTGCGAGGAGCGAAAACGACGAAGCAATCCAGAAAAACCGCCTCACGCGGAGGCGCGGAGAACGCGGAGCGTGCTTTTCTCCCCTCTCCCGCTTGCGGGAGAGGGGTCGGGGGAGAGGGCGATTTGAAGCCCTCCCCTTCAAGGGGAGGGTTGGGGTGGGGATGGGGTTTTCTGGATTGCTTCGCTTCGCTTGCAATGACGCCGCTTTGGTTTCATGCGAAGCCGCGACGAAAAAAGCCCCCTTTTTGAAAGGGGGTGCCCGCCGAAGGCGGGCGGGGGGTTGTTGCGAGC
>JAITMH010000120.1 GCA_031277445.1 Burkholderiales bacterium | reverse complement strand
CGAAGTTGATGATCTGTTCCGGATCGCGGTTCCTGAAAACAAAATCTTCGGCGCTGTGCAAATTCCATTGAACAGTGAACAAAATATCAACGATGTTTTCATCATCGGTCAGCATCGTGGCTTCACGGTCAACACGGTTCGTAACATCGCCTCGGTAGCCGATAGTGATTTCGTGTATCTTCGTAAATGGCACGACCTCGGCGCGCTCGATCGGAAACGGCAGATGCCATCGCAGACCAGGTTCGGTTGTTTCGGTGTGTTTGCCGAAAAGGGTGACGACGCCGCGGCTGTCTTCGCTAACAATGTAGAAGCCGCTCGCCAGCCACAAGGCGGCGACGAGAATCGTGAGCCACACGCCGCTACCACCGGGCAACGGGAAGGGCATCTGGGGAGGGCGGTCGCCGGACGGAGGCCGACGGCTTCCGCTGTCTTTGCCGCCGAACATCTCGTTCAGACGCTTGTTAAGATTTTGCCAGATGGCATCCAGATCGGGCGGGCCGTCCTGTCCCTGTGGCGGGCGACGGTCGTCGTCCCTTTTTCCCCATTGCGGATCGTTGAAAGACATAACAGTGATTTGTATCGAAAAGAATAAAAAACTCAATTAGAAGGATCGGGCGACACAGAAAAAGGCTGCGTCCCGGCTTCTTCGCAAAATGGTTCCGACCCCCTGCCGGAAAAATCCGCCGACGGAAATATTTCCGCCAGCGCGTCTCGCAAATCGGGGCATCCCTCTCCGGTCAATGCGCTCAGGCGAACCGTTTGGATTCTACCATAGCCATCGCGCTCGATTCCGGGCGTCAGCGCCGTCTGATCAATTTTGTTGAAGATGCGAAGCTGGGGGCGCTCGCCCGCGCCGATCTCGTCGAGCACCTGATTGACCGCGTCGATTTGTTCATCGCGTTGCGGATTCGAGGCGTCGATAACATGCAGGAGCAAATCGGCCTCCGCCGCTTCCGACAATGTGGCGCGGAAAGCGACGACAAGATCATGCGGCAAATCGCGGATAAAGCCAACGGTATCGGACAGCACGATTTTTTGCGCTCCGGAAATCGGCAGACGGCGCAGAGTCGTGTCCAGAGTGGCGAACAATTGATCGGCGGCATGCAGTTGTTCGTGCGTCAGTTGATTGAAAAGGGTGGACTTGCCGGCATTGGTATAACCGACCAGCGCGACGGTTCGCACTCGCGCCCGCACACGGGTGCGGCTTTGCGTTTGCCGCGTGCGGGTGAGTTTGGCGAGTTGGGCGTTCAGACGCTTGATGCACTGGGTGATTAACCGACGGTCCACTTCAAGCTGCGTTTCGCCCGGGCCGCCACGCAGACCGATACCGCCTTTTTGCCGCTCAAGGTGACTCCAACCGCCGACCAGACGGGTTGACAAATGCTTCAGTTGCGCCAGTTCGACTTGCAATTTTCCCTCGGCGCTTCGTGCGCGTTGCGCGAAAATATCGAGAATCAGACCGACGCGGTCAAGAACGCGGCATTGCAGCGCCTGTTCGAGATTGCGCTGCTGGACGCCGGTTAACGGATGGTCGAAAAGAACCAGATCGGCACCGGTGAGGCGGCATTGTTCGGCGATTTCATCCACCTTGCCGCGACCGGCGAAAAATGCCGAATCCGGTTTGGCGCGACGTCCCGAAACCGCGCCAAGCACCGCAGCGCCTGCCGAGACGGCCAGTTCTTTCAGTTCTTCAAGGCGTGATTCGGTCTGGCCTTCACCGAAGTCGATGCGAACCAGCAATGCGCGGGTGCCGGAAGCGGGACGGTCAAACATGAAAAACGGCGCACAGAGCAGCCCGTGGATCAAGCTGTATAGGCGCGAAGGGGAAGGGAAGGGTAAAAATGGGGCTGAAAATCTTGCGGGGCGGCATGACGCAGTTTGCGGCGGCGCCGCCCCGGAACAGGTTACATTTCGTCGTCGTCAGGCACTTCCTGCGCAGCGGCGGGAGCGCTGTGCTGCATACTGACGGCACGGGCTGGAACAACCGTCGAAATGGCGTGTTTGTACACCATTTGAGTAACGGTATTCTTCAGCAACACCACGTATTGATCGAACGATTCGATTTGTCCCTGCAACTTGATACCGTTGACAAGGTAAATCGAAACCGGCACATGTTCCTTGCGTAACGCATTGAGGAACGGGTCTTGTAGCATTTGCCCTTTATTGCTCATAGAAAAACTCCCGCAAAAAAATAAATCGATAAGACAGAAATACCAAACCAACGCCATCTCCGCCTTTGGATGACGGCGCAAACGCGATCATAACAAGTTCAGACGAATCGTGTGCGTTTTTTTTCGGGTTTAGCGTTTCGATCTGACGTAAGGGTTATTCCCCGTCTTGAACTGTATCCTGAGCGGCGTCCCCTCAAGCTGGAACGCATCGGAGAAGAAATGTTCCAGATAACGGACGTAATTTCGCGGAATACTGTCCAGAGCCGTGCCGTGGATCACGATGATTGGCGGATTGGAGCCGCCCTGATGCGCGTAGCGGAGTTTGGGACGGCCGCCGCCGGCACGAGGGGGTTGCTGGCGCTCAACCGCCTGTTGCAGCAAACGGGTCAAGCGCGGCGTCGGTAACTTGCGCGTCGCCGCCTCGTAGGCGGCGCGAACCGCCTTCATCAGGGCGGGCAGCCCTTGAGCGTTGAGCGCCGATACATGCAGGTGACGCGCAAAGCTCAAAAAACCGAGCTTGCGGTCGAAATCGCGCTTGATCGTTTCGCGCTGCTCGGCAGTCAGCCCGTCCCATTTATTGACGCCGACCACCAGCGCACGTCCGGCTTCCAGAATGTACGAAGCGATGTGAGCGTCCTGCTCAGAGACGTTTTGCTGCGCGTCAAGCAACAAAATCACCACATTGGCGTCCTCAATGGCCTGCAAGGTTTTGATCACCGAAAACTTCTCGATACTCTCAGTGACCTTGCCACGACGGCGCACACCGGCGGTGTCGATCAACATGTACGACTGCCCCTGATAGTCGAAATCGAGATAAATCGAATCGCGTGTCGTTCCCGGCTGGTCGAAGGCAATCACCCGCTCCTCACCGAGAAGCGCGTTAATCAAAGTGGACTTGCCGACATTGGGACGGCCAACAATGGCCACCTTGATCGGCTTGACAGAAACTTCGTCCGGCGTTTCATCCGCTTCCGCCTCCGTAGCGGTGGTGGCGGGCGAGGGCGGCGCTTCATCCCAGGCGTCTTCTTCCGCGCCTTCTTCATCGTCAGGGTAGGGGACGCCGATGATGTCGAGCGCTTCGTCGATCAGTTCGCGGACACGATCGCCGTGCGCCGACGAAATCGGGTAAGGCTCACCCAACGCCAACTCGTGAAATTCATTGCTGGCGCGTTCGCGCTGAAGCCCCTCGGCTTTGTTGACGGCCAGCAACACGGGGCGCCCACAGCGGCGCAACTTGTCGGCAATCATATGGTCTTGCGCCGCCAGACCTTCGCGGGCATCGACAAGAAAAATCACCAGATCGGCCTCGGCAATCGCCTGCTCGGTCTGCCGCGCCATTTCGCGCAAAATGCCGTCCTTGACAACCGGCTCGAACCCGCCGGTATCAATCGCCAGAAACGTCCGCCCGCCCCAACACGCCTGACCGTAATGACGGTCGCGTGTTAAACCGGGAAAATCGGCCACCAGCGCCGCCCGTGAGCGGGTCAGGCGGTTGAACAGAGTCGATTTGCCGACATTAGGTCGGCCAACGAGGGCGATGGTAGGCAGCATG
>JAITMH010000008.1 GCA_031277445.1 Burkholderiales bacterium | reverse complement strand
TCTACACGGATGGAAACAGTTGCTACTCTGAGATGTTTGCCAGGATAGGGATTTCAGAGCTACACAGGGTGGCGCCAGGAAAATCACAAACGCACTTGATCGAGAGCATCAACAGCAGTATCAGGGATAACCTTGCCAGATTTAACAGGAGAAGCAAGAGATACAGTAAAAGCTTTGAGGCGCTAAACGATACCTTGCTGCTGTTCTTTCATCACAAACAATATAAAATCAATAGAACGTGAGCAATCCGCTTTGGAAAGGGGGCTTTTCTTCTTCGCGCCTTCGCGTGAGGCGGTTTTTCTGGATTGCTTCGTCGCTTTCGCTCCTCGCAATGACGCCGATTTTTTCTTTGCGCTCTTTGCGTTCTTTGCGGTTAATTTTTTTTGGATTCTGCGTCCTGCGACTTCGCGCAGGATGACACGCTTCGCTCCGCGCAGAATGACGGTTCTGGGAGCGCGGGCGTCTCGCCCGCAACAACAAAAAGCACCCTCTCCCGGCCTTCGGCCACCCTCTCCCGCAAGCGGGAGAGGGGAGAAAAGCACGCTCCGCATTCTCCGCGCCTCCGCGTGAGGCAAAACGCTGGGATTCGCTGCGCTCATCGCCAGCCTACGATTTTTCGCTTCGCGCAGAATGACAGTAACTTTTTTCGTGGCTTTCGTGTTTTTCGTGGTTAAAAGCTTTTTTTCTCCGCGCTACGCGATCTGATTCCCGATTCCCGATCCCTGCTATTGACAAAACCATGCCGTCCGGCTCTAATGTCAGACTTTTTCCGATTAAATTCAAGGTGTTGTCATGAAACGGACTTACCAGCCCTCCAAGATCCGCCGCCAGCGGACGCATGGGTTCCGCGCCCGCAACGGCTCTGTCGGCGGCCGCAAAGTGTTGGCCGCCCGCCGCCGTAAAGGTCGCGCCCGTCTTTCTGTATAAGGCGGCGTCAAAGCGTCGCAATTGATGCGTCGTGACAGCCGCCATTCAGGCTCCCGGCCAGCGTCACCTCAAGGGTGAGGCGCGTTTTCGGCTGTCGGGACCGCAGGCGTTCGCGCATGTCTTTAAAGAAGGACGCCGCCGTGAGGGACGCTACGTGCAAATGGTTACCGCGACCGCTTTGACGCCAGGCAATGGTCGCGTCGGTATGGTGGTGAGCCGCAAGGCGTTGTCACGGGCGGTGGATCGCAACCGCTTCAAACGGAAGGTGCGTGAAGCGCTGCGTGTGTTGCGCGTCGGCGATAGCCCGCTGACTCACAGCGATCTCGTCATTCGCGTCAAACCGGCGTTATCGCGGGAGGCGATTGACGCCGCTGCCGCAGAAGCCTTCGGGTTGTTGCGGCAATGGGCCGAAACAGGCGCTACGCCATGAAGTTTTTGTTCTTGTCGCTGATCACGTTGTATCAATGGTGTCTGCGTCCGTTTTTGGGCGCAGGACATTGCCGCTTTTATCCCAGTTGCTCCGAGTACGCGAAGGAGGCTGTGCAGCGGCACGGCGCCGGGCGCGGTGTCTGGCTGGCGGTGCGCCGGATAGGGTGTTGCCATCCGTACCATCCCGGTGGTTACGATCCGGTGCCGGAAGATGGACTTCAACCGCATCGCTGCAAACATCGGCATGTTGGCGAGGAAGCGGCAGAAAAGTTATGAGCGCAAGGCATTATTTCGATTTTTTGAGACAGTTTTTTTTGACAGACCGCATGAATGCCGCAACGGCAGAACGCAGTCAATAAACGGTTTTTCCTATGGATCTTCAACGAATTTTATTGTTTGCGGTGTTTGCGTTTTCCGGACTGTATTTGTGGGAGGCTTGGCAAGCCGACCAGCAGTTGAAATATCCGCCGCCGGTAGCGCAAAGCGCGGAAAGTCATCAGGCAACCGGTGCCATGCCCGGTGCGCCCGATGTGCCGATGACGCCGGACAGCGCCACACTTGTTGCGCCCGCTACTGCAAGCGCCCCCCCCACCGCAAGCGTTCCGGTATCCGTCAATGGCGACGCTACGCCCACGTTGCCTGCCATAGAGATCACTACCGATTTGTACATCGCCGAGATCAATCCGGTCGGTGGTGTGATCACGCAAATGGCGTTGTTGAAACAACCGGACGCACGCGACAAAACCAAGCCGTATTATGTGCTGCAAAAAAACAACGAGCGGATGTTCGTCGCGCAGGCGGGGCTGACCGGCGACGGCATGCCCAACCACCGGACAACGTATGAAGTGTTGTCGGAACAGCGCGAACTCAGAGAAGGTGAAGACAGCTTCGAGCTGCGGCTGGGTACCACGGCTGCCAACGGCGACCGTGTTGAACAAATTCTGACGTTTCATCGTGACAGCTATGTGATCGACGTGTCGTTCAAAGTGACCGGCGACGCCACCACCACCGCGCCGTATGCTTATTTCCAGTTCACACGCGACACCAAAGAAGCCAGCAAGCGCAGCGCCATGGCGCCGGCGGCGTACACCGGCCCGGTGGTTTTCAACGAAACCGACAAGTTCAAGAAAGTTGATTTTGACGAGCTTGACAAACTCGCCGCCGACCCATTGCGCAAACCGTTGTTCACACCGACCAACGATAACGGTTGGGCGGCAATGATCGAACATTACTTCGTCACCGCCTGGGCGCTGCCCGAAAGCAACACGACGCAACGCGAATTTTACGCACGCAAAACCGGCGACGGTTTGTATTCGGTGGGGATGCTGCTGCCGATGCAGAATCTCGCGTCGGGCGCCGAAGTCTCCGTGCCGATGTACGCCGGGCCGCAAAATCAGGATGTGCTGAGTGCGCTGGCGAAAGATTTGAATCGTGTCGTCGATTACGGCATGTTTACCGTACTCGCTGCGCCGATGTTCTGGCTGCTGAACTTCTTCCACAACCTGATCGGTAACTGGGGTTGGTCGATCATCGCGATGACCTTCCTGATTCGGATCGTGTTCTATCCGCTGAACGCCGCCGCCGCACGTTCGATGGGAAAAATGCGGGTGGTCGCGCCGAGATTGAAAGCGCTGCAAGAACAGTTCAAGGACGACAAGCAACAACTGCAAGTCAAAATGATGGAGATGTACCGGCAGGAAAAAATCAACCCGCTCGGCGGCTGTTTGCCGATCCTGATTCAGATGCCGTTCTTCATTGCGCTCTACTGGGTGCTGCTGTCCGCCGCCGAATTGCGCTACGCGCCCTGGTTCGGCTGGATCACCGATCTGTCGTCGCCCGACCCCTACTACATCTTGCCGGTGCTTTACGCGCTTTCCGCTTACCTGCAAATGAAACTGTCGCCGATGCCGATCACCGACCCGATGCAGGCGCGGATGATGAAGATGATGCCGGTCGTCTTCTCGATTCTGTTCATCTTCTTCCCGTCCGGACTGGTGCTGTACTGGCTGGTCAGCAACTGCCTGCAAATCGCGCAGCAGTGGCACATGAACCGAATGCTGGAACGGGAAGCGGCGGCGAAAACGTGAGGCAGGGATCAGAAAAGGCTTTTTAACCACGAAAGACACGAAAGTCACGAAAAAGTCTTTGTAAAGGCAATTTTGGCGCTATTGCACTTTCGTGCTTTTCGTGTCTTTCGTGGTTAAACAGGTTTTTAAAATGCCGCAAAGCAAAATGAGCCACGAAAAAATTCTTTTTAAAGACGAGTGCTATCGTATTCAGGGTGCGGTTTTTGATGTGTACCGCGAGACAGGATGCGGATTCCTTGAAGCGGTCTATCAGGAATGCATGGAAAAGGAGCTTGCGGCACGGGGAATCCCTTTTGTTTCCCAGCCCGAAATAGCGCTTCACTACAAAGGCGAGCCGCTGCGACAAACCTACAAACCCGACTTTGTTTGCTTCGATAAAATCATTCTCGAACTGAAGGCGGTCAAAGAAATTGCGCCAGAGCACAAAACCCAAGTGGTGAACTACTTAAAGGCAAGCCGTATGAAGCTGGGCTTGCTCATTAATTTTAGCGCCCACCCCAAAGTCACCATAACCCGATTGGTGTTATAACACTTTCGTGCTTTTCGTGTCTTTCGTGGTTAAAAAGCTTTTCAAACCTCCCATGTCTGAACTACT
>JAITMH010000078.1 GCA_031277445.1 Burkholderiales bacterium | reverse complement strand
AATGCGTTCACCGCAGTCGGCGATGATGATCAGGCGATTTACGGATGGCGCGGCGCGACGCTCGACAATCTGGCGCAGTTGCCGCGTGATTACGCGCAACTGAAAGTGATCAAGCTCGAGCAGAATTACCGCTCAACGGTGCGCATTTTGCGTTCGGCCAACGCGCTGATTGCGAATAACGAAAAGTTGTTCGATAAAAAATTGTGGAGCGATTTGGGGAACGGTGATCCCATCCGCGTGACGCCAGCCAACGACGACGAAGCCGAAGCGGAGCTGATCGTGCATTGCTTGCTGGCGCACAAATTCGAGCATCGCGGCAATTTCGGCGATTACGCTGTTTTGTATCGCGGGAATTTTCAGTCGCGCCCATTCGAGAATGCGTTACGCGCCAACAACGTGCCGTATGTGTTGTCTGGTGGGCAGTCGTTTTTTGACCGCGCCGAAGTCAAAGACATCGTGGCGCATTTGCGGCTGATCGCCAACGACGACGATGATCCGTCATTCATTCGCGCCATCACCTCGCCACGCCGTGGCGTCGGACAGGCAACGCTGGCGAAACTCGGTGAAATCTCGGCGGCCAAACATGAAAGTCTTTTTGCCGCTGCTTTTTCACCGGAATTCAAGCACGGCGTGACCGGAAAAACACGGGAAGCGGTGCAAGCGTTTTGCGACAACATCAACCGCTTGCGCCATCGCGCTGAACGCGAGCCCGCTGGTCGGTTGCTCGACGAAATGTTGAAGGGCATCGGTTACGAAGACTGGTTGTATTCAACGCTCGACAAACGTGACGCCGAGAAGCGAATGGAGAATGTGCGCGACTTTACGGCCTGGCTCTCGAAGAAAGGCGAAGAAGACGGCAAGAACCTTCTCGACCTGACGCAAATGCTGATGCTGATAAACCGACTCGACGATCAGCAGGACGACGGCAGTCAGGTGCGTTTGTCAACGCTGCATGCGGCCAAGGGGCTGGAATTTCCGCATGTGTTTCTGGCGGGCGTCGAAGAAGGCATTCTGCCGCACCGCGAGTCGATAGAATTGCAAAAGATCGACGAAGAACGGCGGCTGATGTATGTGGGCATCACCCGCGCACAACGAACCCTGCACATTTCGTACTGCAAACAACGCAAACGCGCCGGTGAACGGGTGGATTGCACACCGTCGCGCTTTATCGGCGAACTGGCACAGGAGGATTTGCGTTACAGCGGACAGGCGCTTACACCGGACGAGGCCATCGCCGAGAAAAACGCAGGCAAGGCGAAACTCAGGAATCTGCGGGCGATGCTGGATTCAGGGATCAGAGGTTAGACATCCTTTGCGCTCTATGCGTTCTTTGCGGTTAATTTACGCTACTCGCTCGAAATACGCGAACGCCAACGCTTGAGCAACAGCGCGTTGGTGACGACGGAAACCGACGACAGCGCCATCGCCGCCCCCGCCAACACCGGCGACAAAAAACCAAGCGCCGCCAGCGGAATGCCGAGTACGTTATAGACAAACGCGAAAAAAAGGTTCTGGCGAATTTTTTGCAATGTGGCGCGTGACAAATCAATCGCGTCGGCCACCATCGTCAAATCGTTGCGAAGCAAGGTCATGTCGGCTGCCGCCAACGCGCTGCCGGAACCGGCACCCATTGCAAACGAGACATCGGCTTGCGCCAGCGCGGGCGCATCATTAACGCCGTCGCCGACCATACCGACTACGCGATGTTCCTGTTGCAGCGCGATGACCAGAGCGCGTTTGTCCTGCGGCAATTGTTGTGTTCGTATCTCATCAATTCCGGCAAGACGGGCGATGGATCGCGCTGCAAGTTCGTGATCTCCGGTGACGAGGTATGGCGTGATGCGTTGTTGCCGCAGCGCAGTCATTGTCGAAGCGGCGCTGTCGCGTATCGTATCGGCGAGCAGCAACACGCCCTGACATTGCGTACCGTGAGCGATAACAACGCGGGTGGCCGACGCCTCTTTCTCCGCTTCTTTCACCGCGTCTTTCACACCTAACGATTCGATGGTCGCAAGGTCGATGCCTTGTGTTTTCAGAAAGGCCGGTGAACCGATGCGCCATGTTTCGCCATTGAATGAAGCGCTGACACCCAAACCGCTGTGCTGTTGAACATCGACAACTTCAGGCAAGGCAAGACCTCGTGCTTGCGCAGTGGCAACGATGGCCTGCGCCAGCGGATGGTTCACGCCTTGTTCCAACGCGGCGGCCATGGACAACAAAGCATTTTCGTCGAGATCGGATAACGAATGCAGCGCTATGAGATGTGGCGTACCTGTGGTCAACGTGCCGGTTTTGTCGAACAGCAGCGTATCAATTTGTTCGGCGCGTTCAAGCGCTTCGGCGTTTTTGATCAGGATACCGGCTTGTGCTGCGCGACCCACGCCGACGATGAGCGCTGTGGGCGTGGCAAGTCCAAGCGCACACGGGCAGGCGATGACCAGCACGGCGGTAGCACGCAGCAATGCTTGCGCCCAATCGCCGAGAGCGAAACCGTTGGCGATCAGCGTTAGCACAGCGATTCCCAGCACCGCAGGAACAAACACGGCGGCGACACGATCCGCCAGCCGCTGGATCGGCGCTCGTGAACTTTGCGCTTGCGCGACCTGACGAACGATTCCGGCGAGCAGTGTGGTGTGTCCGACAGCAGTCGCAACGCATTCCAGCGCGCCGCTGGTGTTGACCGTTCCGGCGAAAACAGTATCTCCGATGCTCTTATCAACCGGCAAGCTTTCTCCGGTCAGCATCGCTTCGTTCAGCGCCGAGTGACCGGCAGCAATCGTGCCATCCACCGGCACCGTATCTCCGGCACGCACCAGATAAGCATCGCCCGGGTGAATTTGGGCCAGAGGCACGCTTTCGACTACGCCGTTCGACAAACGCAACACCGTATTCGGTTGCAGCGCCACCAGATTTTTCAGCGCCGCCGAAGCACGCGCACGCGCACGCGCCTCCAGCCATTTTCCGAACAGCACCAAGGTGATGATGACCGCGCTGGCTTCAAAATACACATGCTGGTCCGGCAGCGGCCACAGCCACACCACCAGCGACAACAGAAAAGCGCACGAAGTCCCCAGCGCAACGAGAACATCCATGTTGGCCGCGCCGCTGCATAGCGCGTGCCATGCGCCTTTATAAAAACGCGCACCGGCAATGAACTGGATCGGCGCCGCCAGCAAAAACTGGCTCCACGAAGGCAGCACTTCATGACTGTGACCGGTCAACATCAAAACCATTTGCCAGAGAAACGGCAGACACAGCAACGCCGCAACGATCAGAATGTTGCGTTCGCGCTTTAACTGCGTAGCGCGTTTTTCCTCCTCGGCATGGGCATGAGCATCGGCTTCGAGAAAAGGATCGACAGAAAGCTTCGCGTCGAAACCGGCGCGTTGCACCGCAGCAATCAGCGTGTCGGCGGTGATGGCGCCAACAACGTTTTCAGCGATCTCAACATGCGCCGTTTCGGTGGCGAAATTAACATGCGCGGAAACACCATCGAGCCGGTTCAAAACTTTCTCAAGTCGCACGGCGCAGGCGGCGCAGGTCATTCCGGAAAGGTTCAGGTCGATGGTCATGGTGTTGCAGTATAATGCGGGACTTTGAAAAACGGGGATAAGCCCCTAAGAACAAAAAGGTTTTTTTTGAAATAACAAGATTAACGAAGGACACTTCATGAAAGCGGGTACTCCCCCCATCTCACGCAACAAAATACTTGTGATCGCCGGACTGGGTTTCATGTTCGATGCGTTCGACGTCGCGCTGCTGTCCTTCATTATGGCGGCGATTGCGCTTGATTGGAACCTGTCTTCCAAAGCCGTTGCCTGGATTGCCGGTGTCAATTCTACCGGCATGGCGGTAGGAGCGCTGATGTTTGGCATGCTGGCAGACAGAATAGGCCGCAAAAAAGTTTTCATTATGACCCTGCTGCTGTTCAGCATTGCCAGCGGCTTGTCGGCATTCTCAGTCTCGCTTGCGATGCTGCTTTTTCTGCGTTTTTTCATCGGGCTGGGACTTGGCGGTGAACTGCCGGTGACTTCCACGCTGGTGTCGGAAAGCGTGCAGGCGCACGAACGCGGTAAAGTCATCGTATTGGTGGAAAGCTTCTGGGCACTGGGCTGGATTCTGGCAGCGCTGATCGCGTACTTCGTGATTCCCACCATCCCCGATTACGGTTGGCGGGTTGCCTTGCTGATCGGTGCGCTGCCGGCACTATACGCTGTGTATTTGAGACGTAATTTGCCCGATTCGCCACGCTACTTGTCGCACGTTGAATTGCAGGCAGCCATGCAGAAAAAGCCCAGCTTCAGGGAAAACCTCGCAAAAATATTCTCCCGTCCCCACCGACAGGCAACGGTCATGCTTTGGATGCTGTGGTTCTGCGTTGTGTTCTCGTATTACGGTATGTTCTTGTGGCTGCCGAGCGTCGTCGGACTCAAAGGCTTCGGGCTGATGAAAAGCTTTGAGTACGTGCTAATCATGACGCTGGCGCAGTTGCCGGGTTACTTCACTGCTGCATGGTTGATTGACCGTTATGGACGTAAATTCGTGTTGATCACTTTTCTGTTAGGCACAGCGCTTTCGGCATAC
>JAITMH010000195.1 GCA_031277445.1 Burkholderiales bacterium | reverse complement strand
GACAAACTCACCAGCGGATGCTTCAGGTCGATGAGTTCCCGAAGAGGGTGTTGGAAGAAGTCTTTCTCTCTCACAAGCGCTTTAGGGGGCATTTCAACCTCGTCAAAATTTGCAGGATTCCGAGGGGTAATTTGCCCGTTTCTTGCACATTGTGCAACACTTTTTACGGCTAAAATGCCTCTCGTTTCATAGGGAAAATCGAATTGTTCAGGGGCGACTAACTCTTTTCTGGATTGCTTCGCTGCGCTCGCAATGACGCCTTTCTTTTATTCTTCGCGCCTTCGCGTGAGACGCCTTTCTGACCTCTGACCTCTGACCTCTGACCTCTGACCTCTGACCTCCGACCCCTGCCCTCCGACACCTATTTCACCCGCCCAATCGACGCGCCCAGTCCCGACAGTTTTTCCTCGATCTTTTCGTAGCCACGGTCGAGGTGGTAAATCCGGTCGATGGTGGTTTCACCGTCCGCCATCAATCCGGCAATCACCAGACATGCCGACGCACGCAAATCGGTCGCCATCACCGTTGCGCCGGACAGCTTTGGAATGCCGTGTACACGCGCCGTATTGCCGTCAACGTCGATATCCGCACCCATTCGCTTCAGTTCCTGAACGTGCATCATCCGACCCTCGAAAATCGTTTCGATCAGCGTCGATGTCCCGTTGGCGCAGGTTGCCAGCGCCATCATCTGCGCCTGCATGTCGGTCGGAAAACCCGGGTACGGCGCCGTAACGAGATCGAACGCCTTGCCAATGCCGTTGCTGCGTAACGCAATCGTATTCTGCCCCGTTTCGATTCGCGCACCAGCCCGACGCAACACATCGAGAACACTGTCCAGAATCGTCGCGTCGGTATCGCGCAACACGACCTCACCGCACGTCGCCGCCGCTGCCGCCAGAAACGTGCCGCTTTCAATGCGGTCGGGCATGACCCGATGTTCGGCGCCGTGCAGCGCTGTCACGCCTTCAATTTCAATGCGCGGCGTACCCGCGCCACGAATTCGAGCGCCCATCGCCGTCAGGCAACGCGCCAGATCGACAATTTCCGGTTCGCAGGCGGCGTTATCCAGCACTGTCACACCTTCCGCCAGCGTGGCCGCCATCAGCAAATTTTCCGTGCCGGTCACCGACACCACATCGAACGTGAAATGTGCGCCCTTGAGCTTCGATGCGTGAGCGGAGATGTAGCCGTGTTCCAGATCAATCACTGCGCCCATCGCCTGCAAACCCTTGATGTGCTGATCGACCGGTCGCAACCCAATCGCGCAACCACCGGGCATCGACACCCGCGCCTCGCCGCAACGCGCCAGCAAGGGCCCCAGCACCAGAATCGACGCCCGCATCGTCTTCACCAGTTCATACGGCGCCGATGGCCAGTCAATCGTCGCTGCATCGAGCGTGACGCCGCCGTCGTGGTGCGCAAGCTTCACGCCCATTTGCGACAACAGCGTTTCCATCGTTCGCACATCGTTCAGTTGTGGCCGGTTGTGTAACACCAGCGGCGTCGCGCTCAACAGCGCCGCGCACATTTCGGGAAGCGCCGCGTTCTTCGCGCCGGAAATGCGGACTTCCCCTTTAAGCGGTTGCCCGCCTTTGATCTGCAATTTGTCCATTAGATGCTCTTACCCAGTGAACTGCATCAATTTTCGTTTTAACCCAAAAGAACGCATAAAAAAACACGCAGGTCACGAAAAAATTCTTTGTGTTCTTTGCGTTCTTTGCGGTTAGTTTTTTTCTGATTCCTGACCTCTGATCACTGATACCTGATACGCCCATTCGGCAGGCGTCAGCGTCGTCATCGACAACGCATGAACTTCCTCGTCCATCCGGCTGCCAAGCGTTTTATACACCAACTGATGTCGCTTGACACGCGACAAACCCTCGAACGCCGCTGCCACAATCAACGCTTCAAAATGCCGACCATCACCGCGCACTTGCACGTCGTCGCATTCCATCCCCGCCACAATTGATTCACGAACAGATTCCGGTGTTACCGCCATTGCCAACTCCTTAATTTTTTATGACCCACGAAAAACACGAAAACCACGAAAAAAACTCTTTTAAAGACACATTTGACGCTATAAAACTTTCGTATCTTTCGTTCCTTTCGTGCCTTTCGTGGTTAAAAACTTTTTTCCGCGTTTCTCGAACAACCCATTTTAATTCCTCAACTTCCACCCACGCGCAATCAGCAACCAGGTACCCCACGTCAGCATCACGAACACTGTACCAACGAATGCCAGATTCACCCAGGGCGAAATATCCGACACGCCGAAAAAACCATAACGAAGTCCGTCAACCATATAAAAGAACGGATTCAGATGCGATACCTTAAACCAAAAATCCGGCAATGATCGCACCGAGTAAAACACGCCGGACAAAAAAGTCATCGGCATGATGATGAAACTCTGAAACGTCGCCAACTGATCGAACTTCTCCGACCACAGACCAGCAATCACACCGAGCATGGCCAGAATCGCGCCGCCCAAAAAGCCGAACAGGATGACCCACCCGGGAGCGACTGGCCGCCACAACTCCGGCGCAAAATACAACGCCGCCAACCAGACGCCGAAGCCGACAACCATGCCGCGCAGCACACCGGCCAGCACATACGCCAGAAAAAAGCCCCAGGGTGTGATCGGCGCCAATAAAAAGAAAATGATGTTACCGGTCACTTTCGACTGAATCAATGACGACGATGTGTTCGCAAAAGCGTTTTGCAGTATCGACATCATGACCAATCCGGGCACCAGAAACGCCGTGTACGACACGCGACCGCCGAACACCGATACCCGCGATTCCAACACGTGCGAAAAAACCAGCAGATACAAAAGCGCCATGATGACCGGCGCCACCACCGTCTGAAAACTGACGCGCCGGAAACGCAACAGCTCCTTGTAAAACAGCATGTGCCAGGGTTTTTGCCACCGTGTGAGCGCCGCTCCGAAATCCGTCCGGTCGTTCATGATCGACCCTCCCGAATTTTTTCCGGAGGTTGCTTCTGGTCGCTGCCGGTTAACCGCAAAAAAACCTGTTCCAGATCGGTTTGCTCAATTTGCAAATCCTTGATCGCAATGTTGTCGGCGCGCAACGCGGCCAACAACGTTTCCAGTTCCTCGAAACGTTGCAGTTCAATGAGAACACTTTGCCCTTCCGTCTGCCGTATCCGCGCCTGCCAGGACTCAGGCACCCGCGTTGCCGTTAACCGCACCACAATCATCTCGAACGGCGACAGCAACCGGTGTTTGTGATCGAGCGCCACCACCCGACCCGACTTCAGCATCGCAATCCGGTCGCACAACATTTCCGCTTCCTGAAGGTAATGCGTCGTCAGCAAAATCGTATGGCCTTCCTTGTTCAATCCGGAAATGAACGTCCACAGCGCGTGACGCAACTCGACATCAACACCGGCGGTCGGCTCATCAAGCACGATTACCGGCGGCTTGTGCACCAGCGCCTGCCCGACCAGCACGCGACGTTTCATACCGCCCGACAAGGTGCGCATGTTTTTGTCGGCCTTATCACTCAAACCCAGATGGTGCAGTATCTCGTCGATCCAGTCGTCAACGCGACGCAAACCGAAATACCCTGCCTGAAAACGCAAGGTTTCGCGCACCGTGAGGAACGGATCGAACACGACTTCCTGCGGCACCACGCCGAGCCGATGGCGGCTGTTCAGATAATCGGTCGTCACATCGTGCCCCATCACGAATGCACGGCCACTGTCTGGTCGCACCAAACCGCCCAGAACCGAAATCAGCGTCGTCTTACCTGCACCGTTAGGACCGAGAAGTCCGAAAAATTCGCCGGGAGCAATCTTGAACGAAACATCGTCCAGCGCCTGCAATTCGCCGAAACGACGCGAGACTGCCTGAAATTCAACGGCGCAGGTCATGAGTGAAATCTCCGCTCTCTCACCAAACAACTCCGGCGTCGTTGCGAGCGAAGCGAAGCGGGGAGCAATCCAGAAAAATAATTTCACGCGAAGGCGCGAAGGCGCGAAGAAGATCGCTTTCGCAGGGGCGAGTTCCAAACCCGCCCAAGGGACGCCAACCACACAGAAACGGGAGGCAGGTTGCCTCCCCTACGGGCAGGGCGTACCGATAATGGCGTAGGGGAGGCAATCTGCCGCCCGCCAATGTTTCCTTCCGTGTTCTTCGCGCCTTCGCGCCTTCGCGTGAGAAAATGAGGTGCATCTTGGGATCAGCTATCAGCCCCCACACGCGCCAGCAACACCAGCAACGAATCGACGCCATAAACATGCGCCAATGTTCGCAGCGTGTCGGGCGCTGCTTCAAACTGCAAGGTTTTGCCCTCGTGTTCGGCGCGACGCGCCAGCGACAGAAAAACCGCCAGCGCTGCCGAATCGGCCTCTTTCAGTTCAGACAAGTCAATCACACCCGAAGTCGGCAACGGTAAACTTTCGCTCTCTTTCAGCACGCCCGCGCTGTTGTCCAGCGTCAACGCGCCCCGACAACGCCAACAAGCGCCGTCAACAGCAAACCCGCTCTCTGCGGTTGCCGTCATGGCGTCGCGCCTTTGTTCTTGGCGGTCAGCGTTTTTAACAAACCTTCGACACCGCCGATTCTGATCTGCTGATTAAAATCATCGCGGTAATTGGTCACCAACGACACGCCGCCGACGATCACATCGTAGCAACGCCACTTCCCGTCCGACGACAGAACCAGACTGTAATTGACCGACACCGGCGCGGCGCCCGACCGGATCACTTCGGAATAGACCGTCACATCCTTGGCGTCCGGCGCAGCCCGTAACGGCCTGACGTTGATGGTGTCGTCACGGAATTGTGCAAGCGCGCCGGAATACGTCCGTACCAGCAGCGTTTGGAATTGCTCGACCAATTCTTTTTGTTGTTCCGGTGTTGCTTGCCGCCAGTTTCTGCCCATCGCCAACATCACCATCCGGCGAAAATCGAAATGCGGCAACAGTTTTTCATCCAGCACTTCGCGCACCCGCGCCGGGTCGCCCGCCTGAACTTTGGCGTCGGAACGAACAATGGCCAACACTTCCTCGGCCACCCGCTTGATCTGCGCGTCCGGCGCTTCGACGGTCTGCGCCGACACCGCCAACGAAGAAGTCATCAGTACTGCCATCAACGACATGGCGGCCGCAAGAAAAAAACGTTTGTTCATGGTGTAGCGTCTTTCGTGTCTTGAGAGGTTTCAGAGGGCGGCGTCGAGTAACCGTCGTCGTAATCTTCGTCGAGTTCGATGCGACCGAACTTCGTGTCGCCGGACAAATAGGCGCGGCGCTGCAAATAAGCGCCGCGAATGAAAGTATAGCGATCCAGTCCGATGTCGCCCAGCAGATCGGACGCATGAACGCCGGTTGCCATCAGATTAACCGTTCCCACGCCCCACAACGTGTTACGCAGCGCAACATTTTTACTGCCGAGCGCCAGATCGACCGGCGATGCGTAAACGTGAACCGCCATACCAGCGCCGTCGCGCACCGTCGTCGGCCCCAGCAGCGGGATAAACAGATACGGTCGCGGCCCGACGCCCCAATGCGCCAGAAGCAATCCCAAATCTTCGCCGCCACGCGGGATACCCGCATCCGACGCAAAATCAATGAGGCCGCCCAACCCAAAACCCGTGTTGATGATCACACGCCCGAAGTCGTGACCGGCTTTGTCGAATTTACCTTGCAGCAACCCGGAAATGCCCGAAAAAAGATCTTCGATGTTTCCGAAAAAATTGCTGACAATATCGCGCCCAATTTCCGGAACCAGCGTCACATAAACGTCAACAATAGGTCGCGCCACATAGTTTTCCAGCGGCTGATGGATTTCGTACATCGCCCGATTGAGCGGTTCCAGCGGATCGTCGCCACTGGCGGTACCCGTCGTCGCGCAGCCACCCAAGGAGAAAAGCGTTGCAAACAGCATCGCAAAAAGCGCTGCCGACGCAAAGCGCTTCCGAAAGACTGACGTTCTTTCAAAAATTGCACGTTTCATTGGTTCTCACCCGCCAGCGACGAAGCCTGATTCAGCATGAACTGTCCGACCAGTTTTTCCAGAACGATGGCCGATTGCGTTTTGTTGATCCGATGACCGTCGGCCAACATTTCTTCGTCGCCGCCAACGTCCAGCCCGACATACACTTCGCCCAGCAAGCCGGAAGTCAGAATCGACGCAATCGTATCTCTGGTAAATTCATATTGTCTTTCGATACGCAGCGTCGCCACCGCCTGATACGTAATCGGGTCGAGCGCAATGCTTTCGATTCGCCCGACCGTCACACCCGCCGCTTTGACCGGCGCACGCACCTTAAGTCCGCCGATATTGTCGAACGCCGCTTCCAGCCGGTACCCCGGCGCGTTCGACGTCACCAGCAGATTGCCCGCTTTCAGCGACAAAAACACCATTGCGCCCAACCCGATCGCAACGAAAATTCCTACCCACACATCAATGGTCATACGGCTCATATGCCTCACACTCCGCTAAACATCAAGACCGTCAAAATAAAGTCCGCCGCCAGCACCGCCAGCGACGATTCCACCACCGTCCGGGTGGTGGCGGCTGAAACACCCTCGGCAGTCGGCTTGGCATCATACCCTTCAAAAACAGCGATCCAGGTCACGATGATGCCAAACACAAAGCTCTTGATAATACCGTTAACAATGTCGATCCGAAAATCGACGACCGCCTGCATGTTGCTCCAGAAAGCGCCGCTGTCCAGCCCGATCAACTGGACGCCGACCAGATAGCCGCCGAAAACACCGGACGCGGAAAACAGCGCCGCCAAAAACGGCATCGAAATCACGCCGCCCCAGAACTTCGGCGCCACCACCCGCGCCAGCGGATCGACCGCCATCATCTCCATCGCCTGCAACTGGTCGGTCGTCTTCATCAAACCGATTTCGGCGGTGATCGCGCTGCCCGCCCGACCCGCGAACAACAACGCCGCAACCACCGGCCCCAACTCGCGCACCAGCGACAGCGTCACCATCGTGCCAAGCGCCTCGCTGGAACCGTAACGGCTCAGAATATCGTACCCCTGCAAACCCAACACCATTCCGACAAACAGCCCCGACATCAGAATGATCACCAACGACAACACACCGGCAAAATAGATTTCGCGCATCGTTAACTGCGCACGTAAAAACGCCGTCGGCGTGTGGCGCAATACCGCGATGAAAAAACGCGACGCGAAGCCCAGCCGCGTGACCGCCCTGCGCGTCACCGCGCCCAACCGTTCCAGCAGTCTGAGCAATCCGTTAATCATTTCGCCGTCCCAGAAAATCCTCGGCAAGCGGCGGCGCCTTCATGTGCAGCGGCACCGGCCCGTCATCCTCGCCGTTAACGAACTGTTTGACAAACGGATCCGTGGACGCCCGAATCGCCGTCGGTGTTCCTTCGGCAATAATGCTGCCCGCCGCCACAAAATAAATATAATCGACGATATTGAGCGACTGATAAATATCGTGCGTCACCACAATAGAAGTAATCCCCAGCGCATCGTTCAGTCGCCGGATCAACTGACTCACCACACCCAGCGAAATCGGATCAAGACCGGTGAACGGCTCGTCGTACATCATCAGCAACGGATCAAGCGCAATCGCACGCGCCAGCGCCACCCGCCGCGCCATACCGCCGGACAATTCGTTCGTTCCCAGATGCGCCGCCCCGCGCAAACCAACCGCGTTAAGCTTCATCAGCGCCAGATCGCGGATCAGCGGCTCCGGCAAATCCGTATGTTCGCGCAGCGGAAACGCCACATTATCGAACACCGACATATCCGTAAACAACGCGCCGAATTGAAACAAAAATCCCAGCCGCCGCCGCAGCGCGTACAGCCTCGCTTTACTCAACTCCGGCACCGATTGACCGTTCACAACGACCTGCCCGGAAGAAGGCTTCACCTGTCCCGCCAAAAGCCGAAGAATCGTCGTCTTGCCACATCCCGATCCGCCCATGATCGCCACGACCTTGCCACGCGGAATCCGCATAGAGATTCCGGACAACACCGGTCGCGAGGGCGCGTAGCCGAACGTCACATCGGCCAACGATGCCGCTTCATCGAATGCAGAAGAAAACGGAACAGAAGACACCAGGAAAAACGCTTCAAAAGAAAGAAGGATTGTAGCCGCCTCGTTTCTTTAGAGCAAATGACCTTTGTCGGCGCCAAGCAACAATGCTGGTCAGCCTTATACGGTCAGTCTTGTCAGCCCTATACGGCCAGCCTTATAACCACTTTGTAAAAATGGTCACTTTAGCGCGGTTTTAGCGTCAGCGTCCGTAGGGGCAGGTTTCAAACCTGCCCTTTTTGTATCTCACGCGAAGGCGCGAAGCCGCGAAGAAGAAAAGCCCCCTTTCCAAAAAGCCTGCCCCCGAAGCGATTTTGATCGGGGGGGGGTGCCCGCCGAAGGCGGGCGGGGGTTTGTTGGTGGTGGATTGCGGCCTTCGGCCTTATCCACCCTACGCCAAAATCGCTACGCCCTGTTCGTAGATACTGTTATCGGCACCCAAAGTCAACCTCCATGCAGCGCGGGGTTGAAAGGCTTGCCTGACTTGAGTACCCCAAAAGCAACATGA
>JAITMH010000075.1 GCA_031277445.1 Burkholderiales bacterium | reverse complement strand
GTCAGAGGTCAGGGATCAGAAAAGCCCCCTTTCCAAAGGGGGTGTCCGTCGAAGACGGACGGGGGTTTGTTTCTCACGCGGAGGCGCGAAGCCGCGAAGAAGAACAAACCCTCTCCCCTTGTGGGAGAGGGTGCCCCGAAGGGGCGAGAGAGGGGGCTCATGGATTCTGCGACTCCATTCTCTGCATTGGTAGCGGCGTGACGCTTCGTCACGGCTTGTGAAACAACGATACATGGCGGGCAGGGCTTCGTGCTATGATCAAACGCTACAAAACTTTTCCTTATTAACGTGAGTGTTAACGTGGATGCCAACAAGGAAGCCACAACCGCTTTGATGCCGCCCTCTTCGCCGCAGGAGCTTTCGGATCCGATCATGGAGCCGGCGTTGGCGCGGTCGCCGAAACCGGTGACGCCGCCGGGGTCGCCGTCGAAATTGTTGGGCGACGCGTTGATGGCGCGAGGCAAGCTCGACATGATGGCGTTTGAACGCGCATTGCGCCTGTATCAAGACACGCCCAACGAGAAATTTGCCAACCTGCTGATCACGCTGGGGCTGGTGGCGCCAATCGACATCGCGGAAGCGCTGGCGCAGATTTACAGCTTGCCGCTGGTACGCGCCGACCGGTTTCCGGAATTGCCGATTCTTGAAGAACGGATCTCGCCGCGTTTTTTGCGTGAATCCAAAGTCTTGCCGTTGCACGAAAGCGAAGAAGAACTGATGCTGGCGATGGTCGATCCGGGCGACACGTTCACCATCGAAGCGTTCACGATGGCGACCGGCAAGCGCATTGTGTCGCAGGTGGCGTTGCCGTCGGAAGTCGAGGCAGCGCTTGAGCGTTTGTACGGAGCGGGTCGTTCGGCGGTCGGTCAGATTGTCGGCGATACCGGCATCGAAACCGACGAATTTGGACTGAACGCCGACGTGCAGCAGTTGAAAGACCTGGCGTCGGAAGCGCCGGTGATCCGGCTGGTGTCGCTGATCATCACCAACGCGCTGTCAATGCGTGCGTCCGACATTCACATTGAACCGTTTGAAGATCGGCTGATCGTCCGCTACCGGATCGACGGCGTGCTGCATGAAATCGAGTCGCCGCCGAAGCGCTTGTCGGCGGCAGTCATTTCGCGTGTCAAAATCATTGCGAACCTCGACATTGCCGAGCGGCGCTTGCCGCAGGATGGTCGTATCCGGTTGCGCACGCAGGGCAAAGACATCGACTTGCGGGTATCGACGGTGCCGACGATGCACGGCGAGTCGGTGGTGATGCGTATTCTTGACAAAGGCGGCGTCGCGCTCGATTTTCACAAACTCGGTTTTTCCGAAAAAACACTGGAACGTTTTTTATCGGCGCTGATGCAGCCGAACGGAATTTTGTTGGTCACCGGGCCGACCGGTTCCGGTAAAACGACAACGCTTTACACGGCGCTCGATCGCGTCAACAAACCGGACGTTAAAATTCTGACCGTCGAAGATCCCGTCGAATATCAAATGCCGGGGATCAACCAGATTCAAGTCAAGCCGCAAATTGATCTGACGTTCGCCAACGCGCTACGCTCCATCGTCCGGCAAGACCCGGACGTGATCATGATCGGCGAAATCCGCGACCTCGAAACCGCGCAGATCGCCGTGCAATCGGCGCTGACCGGCCACCTTGTGTTGTCCACCATCCATACCAACGATGCGGCGTCAACCGTCAACCGATTGCTCGACATGGGCGTGGAAGATTACCTGCTGACCTCGACCGTGATCGGCATTCAGGCGCAGCGGCTGGTGCGCACCTTGTGCGAACACTGCAAAGAACCTTATACCGTGTTGCCGGAAATGGTTGACGAACTCGGTTTGCGGCGATTGGCGCCGACGGGGCAGCAGGACATCACGTTGTGGCATGCGAAGGGCTGCAAAGAGTGCGCAAACACCGGCTACATGGGGCGCGTTTGTATTCTTGAAGTCTTGCTGATGACCGACGCGGTGCGCAGTCTGGTGATGAAGCACGCCACCTCCGGCGAAATCAAGGAACAAGCCGTCGCTGACGGAATGGCGACGATGTACGAAGACGGCTTGCGCAAGGCGCTGGCCGGCGTCACCACCATCGAAGAAGTGCTGCGGGCGACCCGCGAAGACTAGCGTGATTTTGGTTCTGATGAAGACATTTTTTCTTGGACGCTCGTACGCTTTGCTCCCCTCTCCCCTTGTGGGAGAGGGGCAGGGGGAGAGGGGGGAGAAACGATTGTCTTTCCCCCTCTCCCGCCCCTTCGGGGCACCCTCCCCCACGAGGGGGGAGGGTAAAAAGTGGTTGCGCTTGAGCCGAAGCCGCTCTAGCCGACGGAACGACGGAAACGGGTAACGATGCCGACTTACCGCTACAAGGCTGCCAAAACCGGAGGCGATACCGCCGTCGGCGTGATGGACGCGCCGACGGAAATGGACGTGATCGAACGCTTGCGCGATCAAGGCATGATGCCGATTTCGATAGCGTTGGGTGGCGCTGCCGATATGGTGGCAGGGAAGGGAAAGGGTAAAAAAAGCAGCGGCTTTTTTGTAAGCCGGAAAGTGACATCCGATCAAGTGATGTCGCTGACACGCGAACTGGCGACATTGCTGCGCGCCGGTTTGCCGCTCGACCGGGCGCTGGAGACGCTAATCTCACTTTCAGAAACACCGCCGCTGACAACACTGCTGCAAGGCATCCGCGACAACGTGCGCGGCGGACGGGCATTGTCGCAGGCGCTCGAACAAAGGCCGGACGTGTTCACGCGGTTCTACATCAATCTGGTGCGGGCGGGCGAAGCGGGCGGTGCGCTGTCAACAGTGTTGACGCGATTGGCCGACACGATGGAGCGCAACAAGGAACTGCGTGAAACGGTGAAGTCGGCGATGATTTATCCGACGATTCTGTTGATCGTTGCCGTGTTATCGGTGATCATTTTGCTGATCTGGGTGGTGCCGCAATTTGAGACGACTTTCGCGCAATCGGGCAAAGCGCTGCCGATTCCGACGCAAATCGTTGTTTCAGTGGGCGCGTTCATGAAGCACTGGTGGTGGACACTGTTGGTGGCTGCTTTTTTATTCGGAGGCTCACTGCGCGGTTTTCTCAAAAGCCCGAAAACGCGGGCGTACTGGGACGCCTGGGTGTTGCGGCGGGCGTTATTGGGCGATGTGATTACGCGCACGGAAACGGCGCGGTTTGCCCGGACACTTTCGACGTTGATTGGCAATGGCGTGACGCTGCTGTCGGCATTGGCCATTGTTAAAGACACGATGACCAATCTGGAGATGGCGCGGGTTCTGGACGGCGTGATCGCGCATCTGCGGGAAGGGCGCGGCTTCGGGAAACCGCTGGCCGACACCGGCCTGTATCCGAAACTGGCGACGCAAATGATTATTGTCGGTGAGGAAAGCGGCCGTCTGGAGGAAATGCTGGTGCGCGTGGCCGATATTTACGACCGCGAAGTGCAGATGGCGGTCAAGCGGTTTTTAGCTGTGTTGGAGCCGGTGATGATTTTATCGCTGGCGGCGATGGTTTTTATGATCGTGCTATCAATCATGCTCGGCATCATCGGAATGACCGACCTCGTGCGTTAGCGGAGGAAAAGGAGAGAGAAACATGTTGGAAAAGAAAACATTGAAACGGCAATGGCAGCGCGGGATGACGCTGATCGAAATTCTGGTGGTGCTGGTGTTGCTGGGAATCGTGATGGCGATTGTTGCCGGTAACTTTATCGGGCAGGGCGAAAAAGCCAAGGCCGATGCGGCGCGTATCGAGATTCAGCAAATTTCGCAGACGCTCGATTTGTTCAAGCTTGAAGTGGGGCGTTATCCGACCCAATCGGAGGGCTTGCAGGCGCTGATTACCAAGCCGTCAGGACTGAATCGCTGGAATGGCCCCTATTGGAAGAAAAACCAGGTGCCGAAAGACCCATGGCAGAACGAATACAAATACGTCGTGCCGGGCAAGAACAACCAGCCCTATGAAGTGATTTCGATGGGGCCTGATGGTAGAGAAGGTGGTGAAGGTGCCATCTCCAGCGCCGATTTGCAGTAACGGTTTGGTGACGACCTTTTTAGCGGCGCGGCGCGGCGGGATGTGTCGCGCTGTGCGCGGTAATGCACGCGGATTCACGCTGCTGGAAATGATGGTGGTGCTGGTGCTGTTAACAATCATCATGGCTGCAGCGCTACCAATACTTCTCGGCGACGGACCATCGGACAGCGAAATGCGAAGCGCCGCTCGACAACTGGCGGCGGCGGCGCGACATGCGCGATCAGAGGCGGTGGCGCAACGGCGCGAGACGCTTCTGGTGCTTGATCTCGAAAATCGGCGTTTTAAAATCGACGAAGACCCACGCGAATACCAACTGTCGGAAGCCATCGTGCTGACATTGTTCACCGCGCAAACGGATCAGGTCAGCGACACCATCGGCAGCATCCGTTTTTTTCCGGACGGCGGCTCGAACGGCGGGCGCATTACAGTGGGCGCTGGTGAAAGCAGCGATCACAAGTATGAAGTCGATGTTGACTGGCTGACTGGTCGCGTGGCGATTCTGGAGTGATGGTCGTGAGCGCCTGTTCCCCGCGCACTTTGCGAGCTGAGGCTTATCCACAAGCGCGGCGTCATTGCGAGCGAAGCGAAGCAATCCAGAAAAGCTTTATAAGAGGCAAGGCGAAAAAATGCACCACACAAAACACGGCTACGTATATATTCTTTTTAACAAGAGAAATGGCACACTATACACTGGGGTCACCTCAAATTTAACGAGGCGTGTTTA
>JAITMH010000069.1 GCA_031277445.1 Burkholderiales bacterium | reverse complement strand
CGATGGAAAACAGCACGGCATTGCCCAAGCCGCCGCCGATCAGTGTGACGGTTTCGCCGGGCTCGATTTCGGTGGATGCGCCGGTCGGCCCCATCAGAATCACAGGTTCGCCGGGCTTCAAGGTCGCACACAGGTTCGACGACCCGCCCATCTCAAGCACGATCAGCGACACCAGACCACGCTCACGATCCACTTCGGCGCCGGTCAACGCCAGCCCTTCCATCGCCATTCGTGTCCCGTTGACATACGGCGCCCGCATTTCAAAATTCTGTAACCGATAAAACTGTCCCGGCGTGAAACGCCGCGCCGCCGCCGGCGCATGCACGACGATTTCAACGATGGTCGGCGTCAAACGCTCAATTCGTTCTATCCGCGCCCGCCAATCGTGGTCAAGTCCCGCCAGAAACGCTGTTTCCGCTTTTCTCGCCGTTGTGTCCGGCAAACGCGCCAGCATCCGTGAGATGACGGGATAACCTTGCAGGGCGCTCGCCATCGCCTTGACCACGTTTCCGAAATACGAAGGATGCAAATCACCCAGAAAGCTCACCGCCCGTCCATCGCTCTCAATGGCGGTCAGGATCGCGGGTTTTTCCGGTTTCGCCAAACCGTGTTCCACTTCTGCCGGTTTTCCTTCTTCGTCGAGCAGGCGGAAATATTTGCCATCAAGCACAAAGTTTTCGGCGTCTTCACGCGCCAGAACGGTATTCGGTGAGGTGCCTGCCGCAATCAGGATGGTATGCGCGGGAAGCACGATGTCTGTACCGGTTTGCTTTGCGGTCACTTTCAACCCGGAGGCGAAGCCGTAGGCGTCAACTTCGACGGCGACCGGCGTCAATCCTTCGGCAAACCAGATACCCTCTTCCAGCGCCTTTTCGATTTCCTCATGGTTCAGCGTGTAAGACGGGCTGTCGATCATCCGCTTGCGGTACGCGACGGTAGAGCCGCCCCAGCTTTGCAACAGCCCCACTGTATCGACCGGACGGCCTTCGCGCTGGGCGGCACTGTGTTCGTCACGCAAGGCTTTCGCATGCATGATGAACTCGTCCGCAAGAACGCGCTCTTCCGGCGTCCACCGCTCCTCCACCTTGTCGCGCCCCTGCGCCGCCACCAGCACTTCATAACGGCTCAGGAATTTTTCGACCTGCACGGGATAGTACGCCAGCGCCTCGGTTGCCGCATCAATCGCCGTCAGCCCTCCGCCGATCACGACCACCGGCAAGCGCACTTGCATGTTGGCCAGTGAATCGCGTTTGGCCGCGCCGGTCAGTTGCAACGCCATCAGAAAATCCGACGCCGTGCGCACGCCGGGCGCCAGCCCGTTTGGAATGTCGAGCACCGTCGGCTTGCCTGCGCCAAGCGCCAACGCCACATGATCGAAGCCAAGCGCCCAGGCATCTTCCAATGTGACGGTGCTTCCGAAACGCACGCCGCCGTAAAGTCCGAACTCGGCACGGCGCTGCAACAGCAAGCGAACGACCTTCAGGAAATTCTTGTCCCAGCGCACTGTAATTCCGTATTCGGCCACGCCGCCAAAACCGGCGAGAACGCGATCCTCAAGCGGTTCGACCAGTTCCGCGTAATCGCACACCGGAAGGAACGGCTCCCGCGAACCATCCACGGCAACACCTGACAACGCCCCATCAAGCGGTTCGATCTTCAAGCCGTCGATGCCGACCACCGTATGCCCATCGTTCAACAAATGATGCGCCAGCGTGTATCCGGCAGGCCCCATTCCCACGACCAGCACCCGCTTGCCCGACGGCGGCAACGGCAATGGCCGACGCAAGTTGAGCGGATTCCAGCGCGTCAACAACGAATAGATTTCAAATCCCCAGGGCAACGCCAGCACATCTTTAAGCAAGCGCGTTTCTGATTGCGGAATATCGACCGGATCCTGCTTTTGATAAATGCAAGCCTTCATGCAGTCGTTGCAAATCCGGTGTCCCGTCGCCGCCACCATCGGGTTTTCGATGCAAATCATCGCCAGCGCTGCCAACGCCGCCCCTTCAGCATGCAGTTTGTGAAACTCCGAAACGCGCACATCAATCGGGCAACCCGTCAGCAGAACGCCAAGCTGCGATTTCTTGAACAACTGAATCGGCGCTTCGTCATCGGTTTCTTTTTCAGGAATCCCCACCCTGCAACCACCGCGCCCCTGCTCGTGGCACCAGATGCAGTAATGCGACTCCGCAAGCCCGGCAACAACATCCATTCCACGATCGGTCAACGCAAAACCCTGACGCTGCCGCAACGCATGCGTTTCATCGAGCTTCCACATCGAAACGCCACAACGTTCGTGTTCCGACGTTGGCACCAATTTCGTGAAGTCGATCTTGCGGGGAACCTTGAACAACGTATCGTTTTTGTGAAGCGCCTTCCCTTCCGATGTGTGCGCCGCCCATGCCGCATAACGCATCGCTATATCCAGCGCCTTGGCGTTGGCGTTGGTGTCAGACTGCCAGCGCGTCACTGCCTGTGCAAAAGCCAATTGCGTCAGCGGCGCGCCCATGTGAGCTTCCAACGCCTGCCGCAACGCCGCGCCATCAAACGTCGTCGCGGCCTCCGCTTTGTACGTTTTGACTGCCTTGCGCTGCACGAACTGCCGTTTCACCACATAAATCGGCGCAAACTCATGAGGCTGCGCCTGCAACGCCTGCACTTCTTCGGTAATGCCAAACAACTCGGCAAGAAAGACCTCAAGGTACGTGCCTACCGCAATCAGCAATTCAGCTTCCGCCTTGCGCTCCAGTGTGTCCGGCTTCAGACGTGCCGCCCGCAACTGTTCGGCCAGCGACGGCTCGGCAGTAGAAAGGTATTCAAGAAAACGTTGATCGATCCGGAGCAGTCCGGTTCGGGTGTAAAGGTCGGCAAACGCCAGGTCGTAAGCAAGATTCAGCATGAACAAGGATTCTCTCGTGACTGCGGCAACGCCGCCCAAACACACACAGCACCGATATTCCACAGTGCTGTGCGCAGAAAGAACGGATTTTACCTTGGATTTTGTCTGGTTTTACATCCTGCGAACTTACATCGCAGGGCGGCAGGTTGGCGGTGAGTGAAACGAACCCCAACAACATCATCTCTCGTCACAGGTTAAGTTCAGAGTGAGAACCGAGGCGCACCAAACGCAACGTATCAACGCCCAGCTTCTGATATATCAAAACCAAATCAGGCTTGACGTGACAGTCTCGGCAATCCTGCCAATTGCCGGTCAGCGCATGGTCGCGGTAGCGTAACCCCAGAAGTTGGTCAGCCAGCAAGGCGGACAAGACCGCGCCAAGGTCGGCATCGAGTGTGGTGCGATGCTGTCCCTTCTTTTCGCGTTTGTAGTCGCGCTTGAACTGGCCGGTATAGTCAGGCGTCCGCATTGAGATCGCGGAACAAAGCATCAAGACTCTCCGCTTTCGTGACCTTGCCAGCCCGAGCGTCCTTAATCGCCTCGATGGTCGCCGCATTCGGAATCAACGGTTCGAAAGGCAGTGCCTTTTCATGCGCCACCTTCGTGAGCATTAGCCGAACCGCATCGGACACCGTAAGACCCATCGCAGCCAAAACAGATGCTGCTTCGGCCTTGATAGCGCCATCAATACGCGCTTGCACTAACTGGTTTGCGGCCATGATTTGTTCTCCTGACGAGCTTTGACTTACATTGTAATGCAGGCAAAAGCGAAAGGCAAGGT
>JAITMH010000057.1 GCA_031277445.1 Burkholderiales bacterium | reverse complement strand
GGTGCTGGGTGGCGGCGATGCCGGTGTCGGCGGTGAGCAGTGCTGTTTCGAGTTCTTCCAGCGTTTCGTCGGCGAGGGTGCGCCGTGAAAGCGCGTGACCCAGTGAGCCGACGAGTTTGTCACGTGACAGGGAAAGTCCCGCCGCCAGCCGTTCGCGCCAAGAGCTTTTTTGCGGCGCGGCGGTCGCGGGCACCGCAGGAGGCGTGAGCGCCTGGCCCGCATGGGTTGGTGCGGTCTGAGGCGTTTCAGGCGTTTTGTTGCGTTTGAGAAAGTCGAACATGAAAATGGGGGCGGTTGCGGAAAGGGTGTTGTGAAATGAGCAAGAATGCTGCATTGTACCCGTTTGACTGCATCTGGAACCAAGGCATGATATGACGCGCTCCCGCCTCCCGCCATCTTCGTTGCGTATTGTCGGCGGACGTCATCGCAGTCGGGTGATCCGCTTTCCGGCGTTGCCGGGTGTGCGGCCAACGCCGGATCGGGTGCGCGAGACATTGTTCAACTGGCTGGGGCAGGATTTGACCGGAATGGCGACGCTGGAGCCGTATGCCGGAAGTGGTGTATTGTCGCTGGAGGCGTTGTCGCGTGGCGCTCGACTGAGTGTGGCCTGGGACGCGCAAAAGGCGCTGGTGCAGGCGCTGACAGACAATGCGGTGTTGCTGGGGGAAACGGGGCTGGAAGCGCGTTGTGTTGAGGCGGCAACGGCGTTGCAGCAGGAAACGCGGTTTTTCGATATCATTTTTCTTGATCCGCCGTTTGACGACGACCCTTGGCCGGGGTTGTTTGAGGCGTGTGCCGAGCGCCTCAAGTCGGGTGGCTGGTTGTATGCCGAGGCGGGTCATCCGTTGATGTCGTCGGCTTTTTTTGAATTATTCCGGCAAGGACGTGCCGGACAGGTGTATTTTCATTTATTCTGTCGCGTTTGAATTTTCGGGAGTTTTTGAAATGTCGTTCTGTGCTTCTTCCGCCGTATTGCCTCAGGGGAAAGTCGTCTATGCGGGGACTTTCGACCCGTTTACGCGGGGACATGAAGACATTGTGTGCCGTAGTGCGCGCCTGTTTGATCGGGTGATCGTGGCTGTCGCGGCCAGCGAACACAAGAGTCCGTTTTTTTCGCTGGACGAGCGGGTGGCGATGGGCAAGATGCTGTTCGGAGACCTCGCCAATGTTGACGTGATGGGTTTTTCGACGCTGTTGGTCGATTTTGCGAAGGCGCAAGGCGCACATGTTTCATTGCGGGGTTTGCGTGCAGCCTCTGATTTTGAATACGAATTCCAGTTGGCCGGAATGAACCGTCAGTTGTGGCCTGAAATGGAAACGATCTTTTTGACGCCCGCCGATCAATACATGTTTGTTTCGGCAAGTATGGTGCGCGAAATCGCACGTTTCGGCGGCGATGTGTCGCGTTTTGTCGATCCCAGAGTGGCCGAACAGTTGCGGCAGCGGTCTGCGAAAAAAACGACGACTGCAAAGAACGCATAAAGCAGGGATCAGAAACGCAAACGGTTACGAAGTTTTTTCTTTGTGATCTTTGCGGCTAAAAAAGTTTGTTTGTTATTTCATTAGAAAAGTAAAGAAAGGAAAATGTTGTGGCGCTTTTAATTACCGAAGATTGCATTAATTGTGATGTGTGTGAGCCGGAATGCCCGAACAATGCGATTTCGCAGGGCGATGAGGTTTATGTGATTGATGCCGATAAATGCACTGAATGTGTCGGCCATTTCGATGACCCGCAGTGCAAGGAAGTTTGTCCGGTCGATTGCATCATCACCGACCCGTCGCGGCAGGAATCGCGTGAAGATTTGCAGAAAAAATTCGAGGCGTTGCAGAAGAACTGAGAGCGAAACAGGGCGGATCTCGGACAACCCCATCCCCATCCCAGCCCTCCCCTTGAAGGGGAGGGGGCAGTATGTGAAAGGGGGGGGGCGTTTCTGAAGCCTGATACCTGATACCTGATACCTGATACCTGATTACTCAAGCTTGTTCAGGGTGATGGTGCGTCTTGCGCCTCCGATGTCGTATCCAAATGTTGCTCTTGCTTGAGGTAACTCTTTTACATTATCATATCCCGTTCGGAACATATCGTTTCAATAGCGGCGGATGATTATTTATGGCTGATAGCTTCTCCGATGAGAGGGCGGCGGAGAAAAACCCCTCAGAACACAAGCAGCTCGATAGCGGTTTATTGAGCCTGCTTATGATGGCTCAGTACCACGGGCTACCAGCCGATCCGGCCAAGCTCCAGCACGAGTACGGGCAAGCTCCATTCGACAGCACCACTTTACTGCATGCTGCCAAAACACTTGGCTTCAGCTCCAAGTGTATAAGGCAGCCGCCAGAGCGTTTGCACAAAGCGCCGCTGCCGTGCATCGCGATTGACACCGAGGGGCGATTTTTCATCTTGGCAAAAATCGAGGCTGCCGTGAGCAACGCCAATCCCAAGCCAGCCGTACCCGGTCAGTCAGAGCCTATCACTGAGCAGGAGGATGCTCAACAAGCCGCACGAATCCTGATTCAACGTCCCGGTGAGTCGCCAAGCGTACTTGCGCGTACGGACTTCATGGCGCTGTGGAGCGGGGAGTTGATCCTTCTGACCAGTAAGGCCAGCTTTGCTGGAGAGATTGCACGTTTTGACTTCACCTGGTTCATTCCTGCAGTTGTCAAATACCGCAAGCTTTTAGGCGAAATTCTCGTGGTGTCCTTCGTGCTTCAGCTAGTGGGGCTGGTCACACCCTTGTTTTTCCAGGTCGTAATGGACAAAGTGCTGGTCAATCATGCGCTTCAGACCCTGAATGTCATCGCGATAGGCTTGTTGTGCGCCATCATTTTCGAGGTGTTGCTCACCGGGATTCGAACCTATGTGTTCGCTCACACCAGCAGCAAGATCGACGTGGAGCTTGGTGCGCGTTTGTTCCGGCATCTGATGGCGCTGCCTATGGCGTATTTCCAAGCGCGGCGCGTGGGCGATTCCGTGGCGCGCGTTCGGGAACTGGAGAACATCCGCTCCTTTCTGACAGGCAACGGCATGACGCTGGTGCTTGATTT
>JAITMH010000023.1 GCA_031277445.1 Burkholderiales bacterium | reverse complement strand
TGATGGACAATCCCAGCGCGTGAAATGTACATACGGTGATTTTCTGAAACGCGGTTTGCTGATCGCGTGCCGCCAACAAACCGCGCACCCGCTCGCGCATTTCCAGCGCGGCCTTGTTGGTGAACGTAATCGCCAAAATGCGTTCGGGCGGCACGCCCTGCGCAACCAGATGCGCGATCTTGGCAGTGATGACCCGCGTTTTGCCGCTGCCCGCTCCCGCCAACACCAGCAAAGGGCCGTCCACATAACGCACCGCGTCACGCTGCGCGGCATTCAAAGCATTCATCAATTCATCAACTCAATAAAATCTGGCTCTTGTTTTAAAGCGTTTTCGGTTCAAGCGCATACACCTTTTCCCCTCCCCCTTCACGGGGGAGGGTGCCCGAAGGGCGGGAGAGGGGGAGAATAAAAGCCTTCCCCGACTGGGGTGGGGATGGTTTTTCAGCCCCCTCTCCCCCAGCCCCTCTCCCACAAGGGGAGAGGGGAGCAAAGCACGGCATTTTACTGTATCGTGAGGCATTCCTTACAACATTTTTTTGTCGAACCATGTCGTCGTATGTCGTCGGAGATATTCAGGGCTGCCACAGCGAACTGTGCCGCCTTCTTGACATGATCGGGTTTTCCCCGAAGCATGATCGTTTGTGGTGCGTCGGCGATCTCGTCAATCGCGGCCCCGCTTCGGCCAACGTTTTGCGCGAACTGATGGCGCTCGGTGATTCGGCGCAATCGGTGCTCGGCAACCACGATTTTCATCTTCTGCTCATCGCTGCCGGTTTCCAGAAACCCGGTCGCCGCGATCATCTCGATGATGTCTTGTCTGCCAAAGACCGTGACGCGATGCTCGACTGGCTGCGCCACCGCCCGCTGGCGATTCGCTTCGACAATTATCTGCTCGTACACGCCGGGGTGATTCCCGCATGGGGTGCCGACGATGTTTTGCGATACGCGCATGAAGTCGAAACCGTACTGCACAGCCGTGATCGCAATATCGTTTTACACTTTCTGCAACACCTTTATGGCAATGCGCCGGAACGATGGAACAACCGTTTGCGCGGACAAGGCCGGCTGCGCACCATCGTTAACATCTGTGCGCGTCTGCGTTTTTGCGCGGAAGATGGAACGATGAATTTTTCGGAGAAAGGTTCACGCGACGATCCGCCGCCTGACATGCGCCCCTGGTTTGCGTTCGAATCGCGTCGCACCCGAAACGTGACTGTGCTGTGCGGTCACTGGTCGATGCTCGGATTGTCGTTGATGCCCAATGTGCTGGCGCTCGATTCCGGTTGCTTGTGGGGCGGCATGTTGACCGCTGTGCGATTGGAAGACCGGCGGGTGTTTCAGGTGCCGAGTAAACAGCGGTTGTTTTTCTGATGGTCGGGAGCGTAATCTGCTCAGAAAATAATTAACCGCAAAGAACGCAAAGAAATTTTCACGCGAAGGAGCGAAGCCGCGAAGAAAAATCTTCCTCTCGCCCCGTCATTCCCGCGAAAGCGGGAATCCAGAAAAGATGTTTTCGCAAAGATGAAAACCGTGTGTTTTTGTCGATGCAAAGGTTTGGAAGTTTGATATTTTGGAAAGACTGGATTCCCGCTTTCGCGGGAATGACGGACATCTTTCTTCGAGCCTCCGCGTGAGCCAAAATGGTGGGCACGCTTCGCTTTGCCCACCCTACGCCCTACGGAATGACGCCTTTCTTCTTCGCGTCTTCGCGTGAACAAAAACGTTGGGGTTCGCTGCGCTCACCGCCAACCTACGCTCCGCGCAGAATGACAGTTATTTTTTCGTGGCTTTCGTGTTTTTCGTGGTTGAAGGTTTTCTCAGAACTTCAACGCTTCCCCGAACGCTTTTTGATACCGCCGCGCCACATCATCGCGTGTAACCGGATGGTTCTGCGGGCCGTGATGGGCGATCTTGATGGCGCCGAGAACCGCGGCCAATCGGCCTGTCGTGCGCCAATCCCAACCATGCGCTATTCCGTAGAGCAAACCGGCGCGATAGGCGTCGCCGCAGCCGGTGGGATCAATCTCGGCATCGGGCGTCACTGCCGGAATCGATAACGTGCCTTCTTCGGTCATGATGCGCGACCCTTCCGCCCCATGCGTGACGATCAATGCCCGCACTCTTTGCGCGATTTCTTCCAGCGAAAGCCCCGTGCGCTCACTCAACAACCGCGCTTCGTAATCGTTCAACGCCACGACATCGGCGAGTTCGACCATTTCGAGCAGTTCTTCGTTGGAGAAAAGCGTCATCGCCTGACCGGGGTCGAACACGAACGGAATGTTCAGCGCGTGAAATTGCCGCGCATGTTGCAGCATTCCTTCGCGTCCATCGGGCGCGACCAGTCCCAGCGCAATATCTTCAACCTCATCCACATTGACACGATACGATTCCGCCATCGCGCCCGGATGAAACGCGGTGATCTGGTTATCGTCCATGTCGGTCATGATCGTCGCCTGAGCGGTATAAGCGCCTTCGATCAATCGCACGCCGTCACAGGCAATTCTCTGTTTCGCCAGACGCACTTCGTAGGGGTGGCCGTCTTCGTCGCCCAGCGTCGCCATCACTACCGGCTCGCCACCCAATCTTTTCAGTGTGTAAGCAATGTTGCCGGCACAACCGCCCCATTCGCGGCGCATGCTGCTGACGGTAAACGACACCGACAGCCGCTCCATTTGATTGGGCAACAAGTGCCGTGAGAAACGGTCCGGAAAAACCGCAATGATGTCGTAAGCGAGAGAGCCGCAAATCAGAATTCGTGGTGAGGTCAGTGCTGAGGTCATGGTTGTATGCAAAAAAAGAGAACAGAGATGCCATGATAAGCGACAATGCGTTTTAGCGCTATCAGATGTCAGGAATCAGGAATCAGAGAGGCTTCATCTTACGCGAAGATATATGTCAGCCAATTCTTGAGCAAAACCCCATCCCCTCCCTAACCCTCCCCTTGAAGGGGAGGGAACTTTTCCACCTTGAAGGGAGGGGGCTTCGGATTCTTCTTCGCTTCTTCGCGCCTTCGCGTGAGAATTTCTTTGCGCTCTTTGCGGTTAAATCATTTTCTGGATTCTGACCTCTGATCCCTGACCTCTGACCTCTGCCCCTGCCTCACTCGCCGCTTTTCAGCATGGTCTGCAAAGCGCCGCGCTGACGGCGCGACACCGGCAACAACTCCGACACGCCCTGCAATTCGACTTTCCAACCGTCGTCTTCATGATCACCGTCGGCGTCATGTCCGTCGGCGCCGCCGCGCATCAGGCTTTTGATCGCCCGTTTCGACACGAGGTAACTGCGATGGATGCGGACAAAGTCAGGTGCAAATTCCTGCTCTAATCTGATCAACGATTCTTCGAGAATAAATTCACGTTCGTGCGTTTTGATGGTGACGTATTTCAATTCGGCCTTGAAATAAATCACTTCGTCGATTGGCACCAGTTCGATTCGCGTCCGTCCGACCACCGGCAAAAACCGTCGCGCACCCGCCGGCAATCCGGCAAGTTGCGCTTCCGAAATCGGTTCCAGCGCCGGAACTTTGCGCAACGCCGTCAGCAGTCGGTCGATGCGTATCGGCTTCATCAGATAATCAACAGCGTTCAATTCAAACGCCTGCACTGCGTATTCATTGAAAGCCGTCACGAAAATCACACGCGGCGGGCGCTTCATCTTGATCAGGTGTTGCGCCAACTCAATGCCGCTCATGTCGGGCATTTGAATATCGGTCAACAACAAATCGACCTCGGAATTTTGCACCCAATGCAGCGCCGCACGACCATTCTCGACTTCGCCGACAACGGTCAGCGGCAACGCCTGCCGACAGTCGTTGAGCAAGTCATGCAAGCGGCGGCGGGCGAGCGCTTCATCATCGACCACCAGAATTTTCAGCGGCTTGTCCGTTGTCGGTTCAGTCGTCGTCCCTGTTTCCATTTCAGTATTCATTCATGACTCCTGTGCGATGATGTCTTGCTTGCGCGTTGCGGCGTTTTCTGCTCTCTGCCGTTTCCGGCATCCGGTGCAACACGCGGTGTCTGACGCGCTGGTTCAAGTGGCGGTTTTCGCCGGTACGGCATTCGGATATGCACTTCATAAGTTTCACCGTTGATCACTTTGGCGGACATGCCCGCCTCGGCATCGAAATGCAGCGCCAACCGCGCCCGCACATTGGCAACTGCAATCCGGTTGCCGCGATGGTGGCGCTCGTTGCCAGGCCGATAAGGGTTACGCAAAATCGCATGCACCTCATCGCGCACTGAAAAAATATTGACTGAGATCGTACCGCCAACACTCGATGTTTCAACTCCGTGATGAATCGCGTTTTCCAGCAACGGTTGCAACACCAGCGGCGGCACCATCGCATCGACCGGCATACTCTTGACGTTCCAGTCAACTTCAAGGCGCGATCCCAGTCGCAATTTCTCCAATCCCAAATACTGGCGGCACAACTCGACTTCATCCGCCAGCAGCGTCAAATCGCGGTTATCGCGCATCAACACGCGAAAAAGATCGGCCATGTCCTGCAATGCCGCTTCGGCCTGATGCGGATCGTGGCGCACAATCGACATCACCGCGTTGAGACTGTTAAAAAGAAAATGAGGCCGAATACGCGCCTGCAACGCCTGCAATTTGGCTTCGATCACCACCGGCGACAACATCCGGTTGCGCGTATGAAAGTAATACAACAGCCCCGCCTGCGCCAGAAGTCCCCAGAACAGCACTGACACGATGTTCGACCATAGCGCAAAATGCGGCAATCCGGCGATAACGACCGCGCAAATCACCGTAATCGCCGTCACCACCGCCACCCCTCGCCAGTAGGGCTGCCGAACCAGCCAGGGTCCGCACAGCCACAACAGCGTCAGTTCCAGAATCAGGAACGGTTCGACGCTACCCGCCAGCCCGACCACCGCTAACGGCCATTCATGCGCGTTGTCGTAACGCACCAGCACCGCCAGCAACATGCCGAGATTGACGACCAAAACCGTCCGCAGCACAACACCAAGATTGCGCCAATCCGGCATCAGCGGAGAAATTTCGTTATATTTCACACCCATCAGCAAGCTCACCCGGCAAGAACTTCGTCACACACGTCACGGCGCTTCGACAATACAGTGATTCGCATAAATTTTCAGACGAGGCGACCAGACAGCGCAATGCCGGCAGACCGTACAAGCAGTACGGCAAGGCGAAGTCAACGAAGTATAAAGGTTTATGCGAATCACTGTACACCGCCATTGTCCATAACCGCCGGGCACTGCGCAAGTGGTTTCTGCAGAAAGTATTATAGTATGTGGCCTCCGGAGAAATGAGAGCGTGCAGCCACTTTGGAATCACACTTAAGGAGACATCTTTGATCCCGATTTACAGCTACGATAACGGCATTTTTGCAATCGACGCACAATACGAACGGCCGCTGCGCGCCGCGATTCACTTCGTCATTGATCGCGGTCGCGCCGCCATCATCGACACCGCCCACAACCCTTCGGTCAAACACACCTTGCAGGCCGCCGCACAGCTCGGCCTCAAACGAGAAGATGTCGATTATATCTGTCTAACCCACGTTCACCTCGACCACGCAGGTGGCGCGGGCGCCCTGATGCGCGAATTTAGCGAAGCCAAATTAGTCGTCCACCCACGCGGCGCCCGCCACATGGCCAACCCTGTTCAGTTAATGGCCGGCGTTAAAGCCGTCTATGGCGCGACAGAAGCCGAACGGCTTTATGGCGAACTGTTGCCCGTTCCCGAAGAACGGATTATCGCCGCCGCCGATGAAATGTCGATCAAACTCGGAAACCGCGAACTGCGCTGCCTCGACACGCCGGGACACGCACGTCACCATCACTGTTATTACGACACGACAGCCAATGCCGTGTTCACCGGCGATGTCTTCGGCGTCTCCTACCGCGAGCTTGATGTCGATGATCGACAATCCGTCATCGTGACTTCCAGCCCGGTGCAATTCGACCCGCAAGCCATGCGCGACTCCATCCGGCGCATTCTCGCGCTTCAACCCAAAACGCTCTACCTGACCCACTTTTCGCAACTGCGCGAACCGGAAGCACGCGGCGATGATTTGTACCGCCTGATCGACGCCTACGTCGCCATCGCCGAGCGTGCGGGTTCCGACGAAGAAGGGCGTTGCCAACGAATTGCCGACGGCTTATGGCAACTGTTCGATGCCGAAGCGCAACGTCAGGGCTGGACTTTGCCCCACGAAAAAATGCGCGAACTCTTGAAGTCCGACACCGAATTGAACGCGCAGGGTTTGGATGTCTGGCTGAAATCGTGCGCGAAGGCGTGAGTCAATCATCGCGCCACCATTCTTACACCATAAACGCTGAGGTATTTTCAAATGGCCTGGTTCAAAATCCTTGCCGGAGACTTCAAGAAAGGGGACGGCAACCTGTTTTCTAACGGAAAATTTCAAATCTACAGTGAAAAAAAGCTTTTTCCGGAAACGATATCCGGCACACAAATCGCCTCTGTAAAAACCGTCACTGAGAAAAACACTCAAAACACAACCGGCGCTATGGGCGCGTTTATCAGTGCGCTGACGGGCGGAAGCAAAAGCAGCGTAACTTTCGTCTGCACTTTCGCAGACGGAAGGAAGTTTCTCGGAGAAGGAGAGCCTGCGATCCTCACAGAATTGAATGCGCAGGTGATTGAAAACAACCTTGCGGGCGAAAGCGCAGCGTCGCCGGAATAGGCTGGGATGGAATCGCGGCAGGGACGCTCATCACCAAGCGCCCCCCGTACAGAACCGTACGTGCCGCGTTTATGATCGGCGATGTTCCGTACCGGAATATCCAATGGCAACCAACTGTGCCGCCAGTTCGTCCGCTGCCCTTATCTGCCCCGGGAACGCATCCCGCAACGACAAAATATCCGCATCTCCGCTCACCAGCGTGTCGGCTTGAGCGATCTGCGCGAGAACCAGAAAGACTTGATCTTTATCATCACAACAAGCCGGTAAGGCCGGCCAGGGCGTCGGTAAGGTAACCGCTTCGGCATAGGGCAGGAAATCGCCGAGCAATTCCTGTTGCTCCTGCGCCGAAAGTTTGAACTTGGGATAAGCCAGAACGCGCAAAAGCTCGTTGACGGTTTCCCGGCACACCAAAGGCCGAATTTGCCCATGCTGCCAAGCTTGCCGCACCCAAGCCAAGCGCCCCGTATCGAACAAGAGCGCGGACAACACGATGTTGGTGTCCAGAACAACGCGCAGCATCAACGTCTGGCCCACGCAATCGCGTCTTTGATATCCTGTTCGGTGATGCCGAGTTGCTTCAGTTTGTCGCGCACCACCTTGGCCTGCTGCATCCTGACCGGGGTCAGAACGATGCGGCCATTATCAACAGTCACGTCGAAATACTCGGTTGCGTCGACACGAGACACCGCCGCTTTGGGAAGCGTGATCTGATTTTTTGAGGTGAGTTTTGCAAGCATATCGCCCTCCTGGAATTTGATTATACTTCCTTGTTTCCTTGATTCCAAGGATCAAGGGAGCCTCCCTCAAGATTAGCCCGCATCTTTCCTTCACGTTAACCTTGCCATTCTTTCTTGGCGCTTTCCGAAGCCTTTTCCCCGAATTTCCACGATAATAGCGTTTTTGCGTACCAACCCACCATGTCC
>JAITMH010000143.1 GCA_031277445.1 Burkholderiales bacterium | reverse complement strand
TGGATGTCGTCAAGAATCCAGCGCATCGCTTCTTTGGTGTCTTCGTTGATAACACGTGGGCCGGAGACATATTCTCCATACTCCGCATTATTCGACACCGAGTAGTTCATGTTGCCGATGCCACCTTCGTAGATCAGATCGACGATCAATTTCAGTTCATGCAAGCATTCAAAGTACGCCATCTCAGGCGCGTAGCCCGCTTCGACCAGCGTTTCAAATCCGGCCTTGATCAGTTCGACGGTGCCGCCGCACAACACGGCTTGCTCGCCAAACAAATCGGTTTCGGTTTCTTCTTTGAACGTCGTTTCGATCACACCGGCGCGTGTGCCGCCCATCGCTGCCGCGTAGGACAATGCCAGATCACGCGCTTTTTTCGTGGCGTCCTGATGCACGGCGATCAGCATCGGCACACCACCGCCGCCGACGTAGGTCGAACGCACGGTATGTCCCGGCGCTTTCGGCGCGATCATGATCACGTCGATATCATCGCGCAACGTCACTTGCCCGTAATGAACGTTGAAGCCGTGCGCGAATGCCAGCGCCGCGCCCTTTTTGAGGTTGGGTTCAATCTCGGCTTTATAAACATCGCCAATATTTTCGTCAGGCATCAACAACATCACGACATCGGCGCTTGCCGTCGCCTTGGCGATGGTATCGACTTCCAGCCCAGCCTTTTTGGCCTTGTCCCAGGAAGCGCCTCCCTGACGCACACCGACCACCACTTTGATGCCGGATTCGTGCAGGTTCAGCGCATGTGCGTGACCCTGCGAACCGTAACCGATGATCGCCACCTTCTTGTTCTTGATTAACGAAAGGTCTGCGTCTTTGTCGTAATAAACTTTCATGAAATCTCCTTGCAAAAAAAAAGAAAAACAAACTCAATGAATCCGATACTTTAAGAATCTGATCACACCCGCAAAATACGTTCGCCGCGCCCGATCCCGGACGCCCCCGTTCGCACCGTTTCCAACAATACGCCGGGTTCCAGCGCTTGCAAAAACGCATCCAGTTTTTCGGAAGTGCCGGTCAATTCGATGGTGTAACACTTTTCGGTAACATCGACAATGCTTCCGCGAAAGATGTCGGCCATCCGCTTCATCTCCTCGCGGTCCTTGCCTGACGCACGCACTTTCGCCAACATCAATTCGCGTTCAATGTGGCTGCCGTCGGTCAGGTCAACCACCTTCACCACTTCTACCAATTTGTTCAGTTGTTTGGTGATTTGTTCAATCACGTCGTCGGAACCTGCCGTGATAATCGTCATCCGCGACAGGGTTTCGTCTTCTGTGGCCGCTACGGTCAACGATTCAATGTTGTAACCGCGTGCCGAAAAAAGACCGGCGACACGCGACAACGCGCCAGCTTCGTTTTCTACCAGAATGGAAAGAATATGTCTCATGGTCTTATCCTCGGAAAGCGCTTACGGCGCGTCAAACAACACCATCTCGGTCAATCCCTTACCGCCCGGCACCATCGGGAAAACATTTTCCTTGGGGTCGGTATGAATGTCGAGAAAGACGAGTCGATCCTTCATCGCCAACGCTTCCTTGAGCGCCGGTTCCACTTCGTCGGGTTTGTCAACACGAATCCCGATATGACCGTAAGCCTCCGCCAACTTGACGAAATCGGGCAGCGTATCGAAATACGATTCGGAATAGCGCGAGCCGTAAAACAGTTCTTGCCATTGCCGCACCATCCCCATATAACCGTTATTGAGGTTGATGATTTTAATCGGCAGGCGGTGCTGCTTGCACGTCGCCAATTCCTGAATGCACATTTGAATCGACGCTTCACCGGTCACACACACGACATCGCGCTTCGGATTCGCAAGACGCGCACCAACAGCAGCAGGCAAACCGAATCCCATCGTTCCCAAACCGCCGGAGCTGATCCAGTGTCGCGGCTCGTCGAATTTGTAATACTGCGCCGTCCACATCTGATGCTGACCAACGTCGGTCGTGACGATGGCCTGTCCTTGCGTCAGCCGGTGCAACGTTTCAACCACATACTGCGGTTTGACTTTCTTGCCGGTCGTACTGTACTTCAGGCAGTTTTTACTGCGCCAGGCCTCGATCTGCGTCCACCAGGCATCAAGCGCTTTCTTGTTCGCCGGTTTCGGCGACACGTCGAGCAATTTCAGCATCTCGCGCACCACATCGCCGACATCGCCAACGATAGGAATATCCACATGGACACGCTTTGATATCGACGATGGGTCAATATCGACGTGAATGATCTTGCGGTCGGGCGGGCCGGCGAAGTGTTCAACGTTGCCGATCACCCGATCGTCGAAACGTGCGCCGACCGCCAGCAGCACATCGCAATGCTGCATCGCCATGTTCGACTCAAACGTGCCGTGCATGCCGAGCATGCCCGTTGACAGCGGATCGCTTCCTGGAAAAGCGCCCAAACCCATCATCGTTTGCGTACACGGAAAACCCAAACGGCGCACCAGTTGCGTCAACTCCTCCGCCGCATTGGCGAGAATCACGCCGCCGCCGATATAAACCATTGGCCGTTCGGCTGCGTGCAACAACTGCATCGCTTTTTTGATCTGCCCAAGATGCGCTTTAACAATCGGATTGTACGAGCGCATCGTCAACGCCTTCGGATAGGAAAACTCAGCCACCGCCTGCGTCACGTCCTTGGGCACATCAATCAGCACCGGCCCCGGCCTGCCACTCGTCGCCAGATAAAACGCTTTCTTTAAGGTCATCGCCAAATCGTTGACATCCTTGACCAGAAAATTGTGTTTGACACATGGCCGCGTGATGCCGACCGTGTCGCATTCCTGAAACGCATCCTGCCCGATGTACGGCGTCGAAACCTGCCCCGAAATGATGATCATCGGAATCGAATCCATATGCGCCGTCGCAATACCGGTCACGGTATTGGTCAGCCCGGGTCCGGAGGTCACCAGACAGACGCCGACTTTTTTCGATGAACGCGAATAACCGTCCGCCGCATGCGCCGCACCCTGTTCATGGCGCACCAGAACATGGCGCACCTTGTCCTGCGCACACAGCGCATCGTAAATATTCAACACCGAGCCGCCCGGATAACCGAAAACGTATTCCACGCCTTCTTCCTGGAGCGCACGGATAATAATTTCTGCACCCGTCAGTTGCATAGCACCTGCCTCTGCCTTTATCAGTCACCTGTTGATCGAGAAATACCATCGCCGTTACTGTGACACTTTGGGTGAGCGTCGTTTGAGCCAATCGCAATCGGATAGATCGTAATTGTCGCAATGATGGTGTCCAGCGCACCGTATCCGGGAAACCCGCTAAGGCTCATGACCCGCGCAGGGAACGGCGCACCGTACCACTTTGGGAGGCATGCCTCCCAAACAGAGTACAGTAGCCGGAAGTCGTCGGAAGGTCAAGAGTCTGAGCCATCAGGAATTGGAGGTCAGGAATCGGGGTTCAGAACCCCGTCATTCTGCGCGAGCTCGTAGATCGCTTGTGAGCGCAGCGAACCGCGACGTTTTGGCCTCACACGATCAGGCATCAGAGGTCAGGGATCGGGGATCAGATTCCGTAGGGGCAGGTTTCAAACCTGCCCTTTTTGTATCTCACGCGAAGGCGCGGAGAAAAGCTTTTAACCACGAAAAACACGAAAATCACGAAGAAAAATAGCTGTCATTCTGCGCGAAGCCGCGAAGAAGAATCCGAAGTTCCTTCCCCCGCTTGCGGGGGAAGGCTGGGATGGGGGCGCGAGTAGCCTGGACAAGCGAAGCGCGTCATTCTGCGCGAAGTCGCAGAACCGGAAAACAAAAAAAATGATTTAACCGCAAAGAACGCAGAGAAAAAAACCTTAACCACGAAAAACACGAAAGCCACGAAAAAATGATCGTTTGCGCGAAGCGGAGAATCGTAGGCTGGCGATGAGCGGCCTTTAGCCGCGAGCGAAGCGTGGCGGGAATCCCAGCGCGTAGGTTGGCGGTGAGCGAAGCGAACCCCAACATTTTTCCTCACGCGGAGGCGCGGAGAACGCGGAGCGTGCTTTTCTCCCCTCTCCCGCTTGCGGGAGAGGGGTCGGGGGAG
>JAITMH010000132.1 GCA_031277445.1 Burkholderiales bacterium | reverse complement strand
CTGCCTACGCGACCCACTCCGCAATAATCCTGTCCGCCGCATCAATACCACGCCGCGCCGTCGCCGAAAACTCGACAACCGTGACTCCGGCAACGCCCTCGTCACCATACTCGCGCAGCGCTCGGTCAATGTCGGCCAGCGCACGGCGGCGCTCCTGCACGTTCAACTTGTCGGACTTGGTCGCCAGCAACAACACTGGCCGACCCGACCGCAGAAACGCTTCAAGTACCGGCCTGTCCAGATCGGTGATGCCGCGCCGAATATCCGCCACCAACACCAGCGCCGTCAGCGTTTGCCGCTCCGTCACGTAGCGCCACAAAAAATCCTGCCAGGCGTTTTTGGTTCCCCGCGCCACTGCCGCATAGCCATAGCCGGGAAGATCGACGGCATACGCCCCACAACGCATCTGAAAAAAATTGATCTGCTGCGTTCGCCCCGGCGTTCTCGATGCAAACGCCAAACGCGCACGACGCGCCAGCGCATTGATCGCGCTCGACTTTCCGGCATTGGAACGACCGGCAAACGCGATTTCGGTCGGCCCCATCGACGGCAACTGCGCCCATTGCGCCGCGCCCGTTACAAACACCGCCTCCAACAACGGCGGCGCTGCCGTCCCGGCAGTTTGTTTCTCACCGTCCTGTTCGCGCTGGTCGTCTGACTGCATATTCCGATGCCCCTCCCCGTCTTATTCAAGTCTTTGCCGCCAGCATCGTTACCAATTCGCCGCTTTCAAACATTTCCCGCATGATGTCGCAACCGCCGACAAACTCGCCGTTAACGTAAAGCTGCGGAAACGTCGGCCAGTTCGCGTAGTCCTTAGCGCCCTGTCGAATATCGGGGTTATCAAGCACATTGACTGAAAAAAATTCCGTCACGCCACACTGCTTCAGAATTTCTACCGCCGTTGCCGAAAAGCCGCACATCGGCATCTGCGGCGTCCCCTTCATGTAAAGCACAACCGGATGTCCCGTCACCTGCGCATGAATCATTTCCTGTGCTGCCATTTAAACACTCCAAAAGAGAAATTTACGAACATTTTACACTTATATAACGCCTACAAACAGCCGCTTCCCCTCGCTTTTAACCCGGCTTTTTCTTGAGTTGCTTTTTCTTGGCCGATTCGAGTTGTTGAATGCTGCTGTCCGGCGCAGGCAATTTTTCCGGCATGGTTCCGCCCAGCTCTTTAATCGTTTGCCGCACCTTGCGCCCCACATCGAAATGTGTCCGGTTGGCCTGTGTCTTGCCGCGCACGCTGTCACGGCGCAATTTTTCTTCTGTCTGTGTGGCGCGGAACAGGTTGGCCGCCAACTCTGTGCTTCCCATGTGATCGAGAATCTTCTGGCTTTTCTTTAAACCCTTGTGAGCGTGGATATCTTTTGCACCCAGGCCGCCATACAACCCTTTGTAGCCGTGATCCTGGAAAACGGCGTAATCCAGTGTCGTCTTTACCCCGGCAACCTTGGCTGCGGCAGCAAGCTGTTTGTTGTGGACAGCCAATTCATTACGAATCGCAAGACGTTTTTCGTCTTCGGAAAGCTGCGCGAATTTGCTGTCGTCAGCCAGCTCCTGCCGCCGCGTCTGAATGGCAAAGTAGGTCTGTCCATTGGCGATAACCGGCTTGGCAGGGTCGCCGTTCTGCACAATAAGATAGCAGGCATAGCGGGAAAGACGCACGTCCGGCAACGAGCGTTGTGCGCCGGAGCCGATTTCGACCATTGTGAGGATATCCTCCATATGGTCTTCCACTCGTTGCCCACTGTTGTGGCAAGCTTCGCACGCACGCTCCAGCACCGGCATGAAATGGCGGTATTGGGAATACTCCAGCACTCTGGCGAGTTCACGCGCCAACCAATACTCATTGCCGCTTTCGTCCTTTTGTCGAATGCTCTCAAAGGTCGCGTAGTGTCGTTTGGTAATATTTTTCCCGGTCATGGCAGGTCTTTTCTTATGTGTAGCAGGCGTTACAGCAAAACCTTCTTACAGGAAGAATCAATTACGGCATCTGAATTTTTCCGCCACCACCCAACCCTCCCATGCCGCCGCCCAAATGACTGCCCGAGGGCGGAATCACCAGCGACGAAGCTGCTTGTCGGCGCAACTCTTGCAATTCCCGCATCGTCCGTTCGAGCGCCGCTTTGGAGGCCGCGTTGTAAGCGGCGACGGCTTCCTCGAAGGTGGTCGCCGGAACATCGAAGCTGATCGGCAATGCGCCGATGGATGTCATCAACTGCGCCTCGCCGGAAAACACCATCGCTCTGGCAGTATCCGTCGAGCCATCCGCTTTGACCGGATGAAGTACGCGCAAGATGCCCATTTTACGGTCGGTATAGACTTCCTCGCGGTACAGCGCGGCTGCGTCCATCGAAATATCAGGCAATTTGTCGGTAGGTGTGCTCATAAGAAACTCGCTTTAAAAAAAGTTAATAAAAACTCAGGTGACGACACGGAAGAAGTTTTTCGAACGGAAGCTCACTCGCGTCTCATTCTGCCCGTGACACCGAGAAAAAAGAATCCATGCCACAAATCAATCCTTCGTCGCTGTTGTCACCACCGCTGCTGTCACTGCGGCTGGTATCAATGGCCTTCCAGCCACGCGCCTGCGCATGTGCTGCAATACGCGGATGGATGGTGAACACAGGCAGCGCCTTCAACGCCTGACCCAATGCTTCACCCGCCATCGCTTCGAGATTGTCCAATGCTTCGCCAGCCGTCAATGTAATCGCCTGCAAACGGTTTTGCCGCAACAACGGCCACAAAAATTCCGCATCTCCTTCCGGACAAACACGCCGGTAACACGTCACCCGTGTCACGTCCGCGCCACGCGCCGCCAACGTTTCGCCCAACAATTCACGCCCGCGTTCACCGCGCAAAATCAGCACGCGCTTTCCCTGCATCTGTTGCAACGCCGACAATTCCAGCAAACCTTCGCTGTCAAAACGTGATACGGGCGTCAAGATGGTCTGATCGGGAACGCCTGCTTGCCGCAACGCCGCCGCAGTTCCCGCAGTTTCCTTTCCCGGCGCCAGTGCAATCACGTTTTCCGGCCAGCGGGTCAACGCAGCCAACGCTTGCTCGACCGCATTGGCCGAAACAAACATCACAAAATCGTATGTTCCAAGACACTTTCGCGCTTCAAGCAACGGCTGCATATCCTGCGGCGGCGCAATTTCGATGGTCGGAAACACCACCGGAACAGCGCCGAATTGTTCCAGACGCTTCGCAAAAAGACGCGCCTGTTTGAGCGGGCGCGTGACCAGCACGCCCACACCGTTTAGTGCGTTTTTTTCTCTTTGCATTTTTCTCGCTTACGTCGGCAACAAACGTTGTGCGCCACGCGCCATGAATTCATCGGCCAGCGCCAGCCCCAATGCTTCGGCGTCGGAAGGCGATGCCACTTTAGCGCGACGCTCGCCGCGCATCACTTCCCGTCCTTCACGATCCGCCAACAACGCCCGCAACCACAGCATTCCATCCTGATCACCGTCATTGTCAAATACGGCATGCGCCGCCAGCGGCGTTTGGCAACTGCCGCCCAGCGCCCGCGAAAACGCCCGCTCTGCGCTAACCGCCAACAACGTTTCAACATCCATCAGCGGCGCCAATGCTTCCATCACATCCTTGCGATCAGCGCGGCACTCCAGTCCGAGCGCACCCTGACCCACCGCCGGTAAACTGTCTTCGACATCCAGAAATGCCGCGATTCGTTCGCCGAACCCCAGACGGATCAAACCCGCCGCCGCCAGAATAATCGCGTCGTATTGTCCTTCATCAAGCTTGCGCAACCGCGTATTGACATTGCCGCGCAACGGTTGCACCGCAAGATGCGGATAACGTTCGCGCAACTGCGCCTCGCGACGCAAGCTGGACGTTCCCACCACCGCGCCCTTCGGTAACTGCGCCAGCGCCGTATAACGCGACGACACCAACGCATCACGCGGGTCTTCGCGTTCTGCTACCGCCGCCAGCGTGAAACCGGGCGGCATGTCCATCGGCACATCTTTCAGCGAATGCACGGCAAGATCGGCGCGTCCTTCTTCCATCGCCACTTCCAGTTCCTTGATGAACAACCCCTTGCCGCCAATCGCCGCCAGCGGTTGATCGAGAATCTGATCCCCCTGCGTCGTCATGCCCAGCAGCGTCACACGGGTTTCCGGATACAACGCCTGCAAACGGTCGCGGACATGATGCGCCTGCCACAAAGCCAGCGCCGACTCCCGCGTTGCGATAACCAATGATGCCTTGCCCAATGCTTTCAACACAATTCTCCTGTTTCGCCGATGTTTTTTGGCACCTGCGGATTTTAACATTTCTCACTGGCCAAAACGATGCTCCCCCGTTATCTTCTGAGCAGACCTGAACCTGTTTGCGCTATGATACTGTCCATGGAGTACCATTCCCATTCAAAAACCGGTCATGTCACGTCGATGGATCGCCACAAAGCGGCGACGCGCAGCGTGTGGGTCAGCGTTGTCGTCAATTGCTTCCTGTCCACCGCACAAATCATCGTCGGTTTCTTTGCGCACTCGCAAGCGTTGATCGCCGACGGCATTCATACGCTTTCCGACCTGTTTGCCGACTTCATCGTTCTCGGCGCCAACAAAATCAGTCGCGCCGGCGCCGACGAAAACCACCCTTACGGCCACGCCCGTTTTGAAACCGCCGCTTCATTGGCGCTCGGACTCCTGCTGATCATCGTTGGTTGCGGCATGCTGTGGGCGGCTACTCACAAACTCATCGACCCATCGTCGATTCCCCAGGTTCACCCCATCGCACTGTGGGCAGCCCTGATCACACTCGTTTCAAAAGAGAGCCTGTTCCGCTACATGCTGGCCATCGCCAAGCGCGTCAACTCCACCATGCTCATCGCCAACGCATGGCACGCCCGCGCCGACGCCGCCAGTTCGCTGGTCGTCGCCATTGGAATCGGCGGCAACCTGATGGGCTACACCTTCCTCGACCCGCTCGCCGCTGCACTCGTCGGCTTCATGATTTGCCGCACCGGCGGCAAATTCGCCTGGGACGCCATGGCGCGATTGACCGACCGAGGACTGACGCCCGCCGAAACCGAAGCCGTTCGCGCCACCTTTGCCGCCACCCCCGGCGTCAAAGACGTTCACGACCTGAAAACGCGCTACATGGGCGACGAAGTATTAATCGACGCACACCTGCTGGTCGATAACAGCTTAAGCGTTTCCGAAGGACACTACATCGCCGCCCACGCCCGCCGCCGCGTTCTTGCTGCGCATCGTGCGCTGGACGTGCTGGTTCACATCGACCCCGAAGACGACCAGCCCGGCGAACAACTGGCCGAACTGCCGCCACGCGAAGAAATCCTCGCCAGCCTGTATTCCCTCATCGGCGATGCTTCCCCGCAAGCGCATCCGCCGGTT
>JAITMH010000077.1 GCA_031277445.1 Burkholderiales bacterium | reverse complement strand
AGCCCTCCCCTTCAAGGGGAGGGTTTGGGTGGGGATGGGGTTATCAGGAATTTGGTATCAGAAAAACGTCACACCACCCGGCTCCGTCATTCTGCGCGAAGCGAAGCGTGTCATCCTGCGCGAAGTCGCAGGACGCAGAATCCAGAAAAAATTAACCGTAAAGAACGCAAAGAAAATTTCGGCGTCTATTGTGAGCGTAGGGGCGGGTTTCAAACCCGCCCTTTTGTTTTCACGCGGAGGCGCGGAGAAGAAAGGCGAACGCGTAGCCTGGACAAGCGAAGCGCGTCATTCTGCGCGAAGTCGCAGAACCGGGAAGTCTTTTTTCCGGCGCGAAGCGCCACTGATTTGATGCTTGGGTTGTTGGACTGCGCCGCTTTGCGGCTTGTCCAACCTACGTGCTACGCCCTGATCCCCCCATCCCAACCTTCCCCCGCAAGCGGGGGAAGGTGCTTTGAGTTCTTCTTCGCGGCTTCGCGTGAGACACAAACAAAATGGGCGGGGTTGAAACCCGCCCTTTGATTTGAACGGTGGGCACGCTTCGCTTTGCCCACCCTACGAAATTTGATCCCTGATTAACGCACTTCTGCGCGATTTTTGTATTTGCGCAGGATTTCCATTTGCGCCATGACCGCCGCCAACTCTGCTTCGGCGCGGGCGATGTCTTCTTTCGATGAGCGGTTGAGCATCGCTTCTTCGGCTTTCTTTTTCGCTTCCGCCGCCGCTTTTTCGTCGAGGTCTTTGGCGCGGATCGCGGTATCGGCAAGCACGGTCACCAAACTCGGCTGCACTTCCAGAAACCCGCCTTGCACAAAGATGACTTCTTCCTGCGCTTTGTCGGGCAGCTTGAGCCGCACGGCGCCGGGTTTGATCTGCGTGAGAAGCGGCGCGTGACGCGGGTAAATACCGAGTTCACCGCAGACGCCCGGCAATGCGACGAATTCGACCGGGCCGGAGAAGATCAGTTCTTCGGCGCTGACGACATCGACACGTATTGTGCTGCTCATAACGTGTTTCCTTTATTGCAGGGTCTTGGCTTTTTCGAAGGCTTCGTCGATTGCGCCGACCATGTAAAACGCTTGTTCCGGCAGTTCGTCGCATTCGCCGTTGACGATCATGTTGAAGCCACGGATGGTTTCTTTCAACGACACGTATTTGCCCGGCGTTCCGGTAAACACTTCGGCCACATGGAACGGCTGCGACAGGAAGCGCTGAATTTTCCGCGCCCGCGAAACCACCAGTTTGTCTTCCGGCGACAGTTCGTCCATCCCCAGAATGGCGATGATGTCGCGCAGTTCTTTGTAGCGCTGCAACATTTGCTGAACGGCGCGTGTCGTTTTGTAATGCTCTTCGCCGATGATGTGCGGATCGACTTGCCGCGATGTCGAATCGAGCGGGTCCACCGCCGGATAAATTCCCAGCGACGCGATGTCACGCGACAACACCACGGTGGCGTCGAGGTGGCCGAAGGTGGTTGCCGGTGACGGATCGGTCAAGTCGTCCGCCGGTACGTACACGGCCTGAATCGAGGTGATTGATCCGGTCTTGGTCGAGGTGATCCGCTCTTGCAGTTTGCCCATTTCTTCGGCCAGTGTCGGCTGGTAACCCACCGCCGACGGCATCCGTCCGAGCAACGCCGAGACTTCGGTTCCGGCCAGTGTGAAACGGTAAATGTTATCGACGAAAAGAAGCACGTCGCGGCCTTTGCCGGTGGTGTCTTTTTCGTCACGGAAGTATTCGGCCATGGTCAAACCGGTCAGCGCCACGCGCAAGCGGTTTCCGGGCGGCTCGTTCATCTGGCCATAGACCATCGCCACTTTGTCGAGCACGTTCGAATCTTTCATTTCGTGGTAGAAGTCGTTGCCCTCGCGGGTACGCTCACCAACGCCGGCGAACACGGACAAACCGCTGTGCGCTTTGGCGATGTTGTTGATCAATTCCATCATGTTGACGGTTTTGCCAACGCCCGCGCCACCGAACAGTCCGATTTTTCCGCCCTTTGCGAACGGGCAAACGAGGTCGATCACTTTGATGCCGGTTTCGAGCAGTTCTGTCGAGGGCGACAATTCTTCAAAGCTTGGCGCTTTCCGGTGTATCGACAGTGTTTTTTCTGCGCCGATGGGACCGGCTTCATCAATCGGACGACCCAACACGTCCATGATGCGCCCCAGACATTTGACGCCGACCGGCACCGAGATCGGTGCGCCGGTGTTCTCCACTTTCATGCCACGGCGCAAACCGTCGGAGCTGCCCAGCGCGATGGTGCGCACGATGCCGTCGCCGAGTTGTTGCTGAACTTCCAGCGTCAATCCGATCTCGTCCATCTTGAGCGCGTCGTACACTTTGGGCATGGCCTGACGCGAAAATTCAACGTCCACCACGGCGCCGATGCATTGAACTATGGTTCCTTGGCTCATTATTTTCTAACTCCTGCTCGCTAATCTCAATTCGTTAAACCGCTGCGGCGCCGCCGACGATCTCCGTCAATTCCTGGGTGATCGCCGCTTGCCGTGTCTTGTTGTAAACCAGTTGCAATTCGTTGATGATTTTGTTGGCGTTGTCGGACGCCGCTTTCATCGCCACCATTCGCGCCGATTGCTCCGACGCCATGTTCTCGGCCAGCACTTGATAAATCACCGCTTCGATGTAGCGGCGCATCACGCCGTCCAGCAACGCTTTGGCGTCCGGCTCGTAAATGTAATCCCACCGCCCGTGCTGCGCTTCGGTTTTGCGCACTTCGCCGGTCGGCGTCCGAAACTCCGGCGGCACCGGAAGCAGCAGGTCTTTACGCGCCAGTTGCCTCATCGTGTTGACGAAGCCGGTCGAAAACACATAAATTTCGTCGATGTCGCCGTTGATGTACGCATCGAACAACGGTTTCAGCGGCCCGACCAACCGGTCGATGTGCGGCACATCGCCAAGATGCACCACGCTGGACAGGATGTTGGCGCCCATCCGCGACAGGAAACCCAATCCTTTGTTGCCGATGGCCACGTAATCGACTTCCAGTTTTTCCGCTCTCCAGGCTTTGTGTTGCTGCATCACCATCCGCAACAGGTTGGTGTTCAAGCCGCCGCACAATCCTTTGTCGGTGGAGATGATGACCGCGCCGATGCGCTTGACGGTTTCGCGCTGCACCAGAAACGGATGGCGGTATTCGGTGCTGGCCGTCGCGACGTGCGACGCGATATAAAACATCCGCTCGAGATAAGGCCGCGACGCACGCATGCGATCCTGCGCTTTGCGCATCTTTGACGCCGCCACCATTTCCATCGCTTTGGTGATCTTGCGCGTGTTTTGCACGCTTTTGATCTTGGTGCGTATCTCTTTCGAGCCTGCCATTGTGTGTTCGCCTTAGTACGTGCCGGTTTTCTTGAAGTCTTCCATCGCCGCCGCCAACGCTTTTTCGTCGTCGCCGCTCAGTTCTTTCTTGTCTTCAATGCGGTTCATCAATTCGCCGTACTTGCTTTTCATGAACTGACGCATGGCGCTCTCAAAAATCAGCGCTTTTTCGACCGGCACATCGTCGAGGTAACCTTTTTCGACGGCAAACAGCGTCAGCGCCATTTCAAAAACCTGCAACGGTTCGTACTGCGGCTGCTTCATCAGTTCCGTCACCATGCGCCCACGATCCAACTGTTTGCGGGTGGCGTCGTCGAGGTCGGACGCAAACTGCGCGAATGCCGCCAATTCGCGGTACTGCGCCAGCGCCAGACGCACACCGCCGCCAAGCTTCTTGATCACTTTGGTTTGCGCCGCGCCGCCGACCCGCGACACGGAAATACCGGCGTTGATCGCCGGACGAATACCGGCGTTGAAAAGGTCGGTTTCCAGAAAGATTTGACCGTCGGTAATTGAAATCACGTTGGTCGGCACGAACGCGGTCACGTCGCCGGCCTGCGTTTCGATGATCGGCAGCGCCGTCAGCGAACCGGTTTTGCCTTTGACTTCGCCGTTGGTGAATTTTTCAACATAATCGGGATTGACTCGCGCAGCGCGTTCGAGCAAACGCGAGTGCAAATAAAACACGTCGCCCGGATACGCTTCGCGTCCCGGTGGGCGGCGCAGCAACAGCGACACTTGCCGGTAGGCCCAGGCCTGTTTGGTCAAATCGTCGTAAATAATCAGCGCGTCCTGACCACGGTCGCGGAAGTATTCGCCCATCGTGCAACCCGAATAAGGCGCGATGTACTGCATCGCCGCCGAATCGGACGCCGACGCCGCGACGATAATGGTGTATTCCATCGCGCCGTGTTCTTCCAGCTTGCGGATCACGCTCTTGATCGACGAGGCTTTCTGACCGATGGCAACGTAAACGCAGATCAGGTCTTTGCCCTTCTGGTTGATGATGGTATCGACCGCCACCGCCGTTTTTCCGGTTTGACGGTCGCCGATGATCAATTCGCGCTGACCGCGACCAATCGGCACCATCGCGTCGATGGATTTCAATCCGGTCTGCACCGGCTGCGACACCGATTGACGCGCAATCACGCCGGGCGCCACTTTTTCGATCACGTCGGTCATCCTGGCGTTGATCGGCCCTTTGCCGTCAATCGGCTGACCCAGCGAATTGACGACACGACCAATCAATTCCGGCCCCACCGGCACTTCCAGAATGCGTCCCGTGCATTTGACGGTATCGCCTTCGGAGATATGTTCGTATTCACCGAGCACCACAGCGCCGACCGAGTCACGCTCAAGGTTCAGCGCCAGACCGAAGGCGTTGCCGGGAAACTCCAGCATTTCGCCTTGCATCGCGTCCGACAGTCCGTGAATGCGGCAGATGCCGTCGGTCACGGAAATCACGGTTCCCTGTGTCTTGATCTCGGCGTGGGTGTCGAGATTCTGGATCTTGTTTTTAATCAGTTCGCTGATTTCAGAAGGATTCAACTGCATGGTGTCCTCATCATGCCCCAAGGGCATCGCTTAATTCAAAAAGTCCGGCCTGTGTCCCGTGTCAAACGTCAAGCATGTAACTCGCGCGCCATCACCGCCAACCGCCCCTGCACAGAAGCATCAATCACCGTATCGCCGACCGTAATCCGCGTACCGCCGATCAGCGCCGGATTGACGGAAATCTGTGCTTCCACCTTTCTGCCGGTGTGTTTTGCCAACGCCGCCCGTATTTCGTTTTCCTGCGTCGCGTCCAGCGGCAACGCCGTTTCGATAGCGGCTTCAACCGTGCCTTCCGCCGCTTCCTTGCGCAGCAAAAACAGCCTCTCGATTTCCGCCATCAACCCGATCCGACCGGATTGCAACAACACCTCCACCAGACGCCGCCCTCCGGCGTCCAGCGCATCGCCGCACACGTCCAAAAACGTCTTCGTTTTGACGGCGGTATCCGTCTTGGGATTGTTGAGCAGATCGCGCATCTTCGGCGCTTCGCTCACCGCCCGCAACAACGCCAGCGCCGATTGCCAGTGCGGCAACTTTTGTTCCTCAGCCGCCAGCGCAAACACGGCTTCGGCGTAGGGACGGGCAACGGTCAATCGTTCAGCCATGGCAACGCCTTACAATTCCTGCTTCAGCGCCGCCAACAATTCGGCGTGCGCTTTCGCGTCAACTTCACGCTGCAAAATTTTCGTCGCGCCGGCCACCGCCAAATCCGCCACCTGATGCCGCAACATTTCACGCGCCCGCGAGACTTCCTGACCGACCTCGGCCCGCGCCGCAATCATGATGCGTTCGGCTTCTTCCTGCGCGTGGATTTTGGCCTGATCCAGCATTTCGCCCTTTAACTTCTCGCCCTGCGCAATAATCTCGGAAGCCTTTTCCTTGGCTTCGCGCAACACATCTGCCGAGCGCTTGGCGGCCAGTTCCAGACTGTGCTTGCCGCGTTCTGCATCTGCCAGACCATCGGCGATCCGTTGCTTGCGCGCATCCAGTGCGCGAATCACCGGCGGCCAGATAATCTTCATGCAAAACCAGACGAGCAGCGCAAACGTGATCGTCTGGGCGATTAGGGTCGCATTGATATTCATGCGGGAGCCTTTTCAGTTCGTTGAAAACAACGGATCGTCGGGAAGATTACCCCGCCACCCCGAACAGAACAAACATGGCGATACCGACCGAAATCATCGGCACGGCGTCCACCAGGCCCATCACAATAAAGAACTGGATGCGAAGCATCGGGATCAGTTCCGGCTGGCGCGCCGCGCCTTCCAGAAAACGTCCGCCAAGAACGCCGACGCCAATAGCAGCGCCCAAAGCGCCCAAACCCAGCATCAAAGCGCCGGCAATATAGAGCAGAGAGGTTGCGAGTTCCATCTTTTGAGTCTCCTGTTAAAAAATCAATCAATTCTTTCGGGTCAGTGGTGCTTCTGATGCGCCATGTCGATATAAACAACGGTCAGCGTCATGAAAATAAACGCTTGCAGCGTGATAATCAGAATGTGGAAAATCGCCCAAGGCAG
>JAITMH010000060.1 GCA_031277445.1 Burkholderiales bacterium | reverse complement strand
GTTTGCTTCCAGGCGTGCTCAAGCAGTGCTTGTCCGACCCATGCCTTGGCGTGGATGTAACCCGCGTTGCCGAGCCACCACATCGCCAACCCAACGGCCAACCACATCGCGGCTTTCCTCGCTAGCGAGAGAGGGGCTGGTGGATAGGGGAGAACTGAAACCCCATCCCCACCCAAACCCTCCCCTTGAAGGGGAGGGCTTACGTTAAAAAAACATCCGACCCGTCGTTTACCACCACCAGGTCTCTCCTCTCTCGTTGACGGGTCGGATGCCCAACTTTCGGCAAGGGGGAGCCGAAAGCACTCAGCAGGGAGCAAAAACCGTTCGTTCATGGTCAGCCCTCTTTTCTTTCTCAGGTCGTTTCACCATCCCAAACGCCAGACGCGCCGACGCTTCAGCATCCAGGCCAGAAGCAACGCCAGCGCACCGCCCAGCATGTTCCAGGCCGCCGACGTGCTGCCCGCCGGCAAGCCCGCCATCGACACGTTCGGCGATGCCAGCGGTAGCGCCGTTTTTTCGATAGACATGTCGGAAGGAAAACTCGGCGTCACATCGACCGCAACCAGACTGGTGAAGCGGCTGACCAGATGGTGCTTCAGCGCCAGTTGCACCACTTCATCGCGCATCATTTCGGAATTGCCCTGGCGACGGCCTTCGTCGAGCAAGGCGTCGATTTTGCGACGCGCCCACAACGTGGCGATGCCCGATGCCGGTGTCGCTTCGTTGAGCGTCAATGCGCTGCTCCAGCCTTTTCCGCTGACCGCGCCTTGCAGTGTCAGTGCGCCCTGTTTTCCGCCTGTGGCCGTTTTGCCGACGATCACCACCGGTTCGCCCTGATACAAGTCGCCCACCAGGGTTGGCCACATGTCAACCGCCATCGGCCATTGCGCTTTCACGTCGGTCAACGCGGGCGTTTCCAGTTTCTGAAACAGCGCCGCCATTTTTTCGTTGACTTCGTGAATGTCGCTGATGAAGGTGAAGGTGCCGCGTCCAAATTCCGCTGCGCGGTTCATGAAGTAGGAGTTCGGCGCAGAACCGATGCCGACGGTAAACAAGCGCCGCTCGTTCAGCCGATCTTGAATCAGATTGAACAATTGTTCTTCGTTGCTCACCGCGCCATCGGTCAAAAAGATCACTTGCCCGATCATGCCCGGTGTCGGCGGCGCTTCAAGCGCCAACTTCAGCGCCGGAAACATCTCCGTGCCGCCGTCGGCATACAGTTTCGACACGAACGCACGCGCCTTTCTGAGCGACGCCGCATCGACCGCGACAGGTGCGCTGAACAATGGTTTGGTGACGGAGTTAAATTCGATGACGTTGAAAAAATCGCCGTGTTGCAACCGTGTCAACGCCATCAGCAAAGCGTCTTTTGCCTGTTGCATCGGCGCGCCCGACATCGAGCCGGAGGTGTCGATAATAAAGGTGACCTCACGCTGCATTCGAACCGCTTGCGTCGCCGGTTCGCTGGCGGGCATCAACATCAAGTACCAGTAATCTTCATCGGCAAAACGCTCGGTGAACAACGCCGCTTGCGGCGCGTGTCCGGTGTGCGGCGTCCAGGTCAGTTCAAAATCCCGATCGGCGGGAACGCTGTCTTCCTCCAGCGTCACGCGATAGCGTCCGCCGCCAAGGTCTTCCATCACAACGCCGTGGTACCGGCTATGCACTTCGCGGATCGGTGCGCCGGGCGCCAGCGTGATGTCGAAGCGCACCGGATTTCCCAAATCCGCCCAGACATCGCACGAACAATCCGGCAACAGTTCCGCCTCGCCCGCTGCAACACTTTGCGTATCGCCTTCAGGCATCATGATTCCGCCGGGACTGTAGCGCGGTGTGATCGCCAACGGAAAACGCCAGGAGAACACGCCTTGATCGTAGCGCAACGATTGCTGGTATTCGATTTCAACAACGATTTCATCGTCGGGACCAATCGGCGCAATGCTGGTGGTGAACAGATTGGGACGCCACTGTTCCACCAGCGCTGCTTTTTTGCCTTCCTGTATCGCCTGCTCGTATATCTGCCGCGCTTGTTGACGTTCCTTGATCTGTCCCTGAATCCGGCGCTCGCCGATTTTCATTTCGAGATGATCGACCGCCGCCGTTTCAGGCAGAGGAAAAGCATAAACGCCTTCGCGTATGGAGTCGCTCGGATTCTTGAACGTCTGCACTACTTTGACACGCGCAATCAGCCCGTTCAATTCTGCCTGCACAACCGTATCAAGCAGCAGCGCCGCCTCCCTGCCGCCCGCGCCATCGCTCAACAACAACGCGCCGCACTGAAGATCATCACCGACAAACCTCGAAGGGTTATTTTGCGCATACGCATGACTCGCGAAAAACAAAATCGCCGCCATTAACAGCAGACTGGCGACAAGACCGGTTATTAACGCCGCACCGACAAAGCGCAGCAAATCGCGCACGCCGCTTCGGTTCATCGCCGGGAAACGCTCCCGGGACGGAGAAGGTGTGGCGGCAGCAACATCGGGAAAAGTGGCAGGCATGGTTTTCTCCTTGAGGGGGTAGTTATCCGATGAGGCCATTACACCCGCCAACCATGACTATTCCGGTCGCCATTGCTGTCAAAACGCCGATCAATTGTGGCAAAGTGATGGCAATGCTCGAAAACCGTGTTCGTCGCCCGCTGCTTCGGCTATAGTGCCGTTAGAGCAGTTTTGATTTAGGTGAATACCTTCCTGTAAGGGAGCGCCGCGCTTTGCTCCCCTCTCCCCTTGTGGGAGAGGGGTGAAAACGACCGCTTCCCCCTCTCCCGCCTCTTCGGGGCACCCTCTCCCGCGAGGGGAGAGGGAAAAGGGGTATGCGCTTGAACCGGAAACGCGCCAGTGTAACCATTGCTTTTTGGAGAACCTCATGAGCCGCCACATCGCCCTGATTGAAGACGAACCGGCGCTACGCGACAACTGCGCCGAAGCGCTGCGTCGGCAAGGCTACAAAGTGTCCACCTACGCCAACCGCGCCGAAGCGCTTGCCGCTTTCGCCGCCCGATTGCCCGATCTTGCGCTGATCGACATCGGCCTCGGCGATGAGGTTGACGGCGGTTTTACGCTTTGCCGCGAACTGCGAGCGCGTTCGGAACGTTTGCCGATCATTTTTCTCTCAGCACGTGACAGCGATTTCGATATTGTGGCCGGTTTGCGCATGGGCGCTGACGATTACGTCACCAAAGATGTCAGCTTGCCACACTTGACCGCCCGTATCGCTACGTTGTTCCGGCGCAGCGATCTGGCCGCGTCGCCGCCGGAAGCCGACGACGTGCTGGTGCGTGGCGCGTTGCGTCTCGATCTGCCGAGGCTGTCGGCGCACTGGCAGGAGGCGCCGGTGCCGCTCACCGTCACCGAATTCTGGATGGTACACACACTGGCGCGTCACCCCGGCCACGTCAAAGACCGCGAAAGTCTGATGAAAGATGCTCGCATCTACGTCGATGAAGCGACGATCACTTCGCACATCAAACGCATTCGCCGCAAATTCACCGCGACCGATTCGGCTTTCGATCACATCGTTACCGTTTACGGCATGGGCTACCGCTGGAACCCACAAGAAACATGATCCTAAAAACCTCAGTTGACCGCTTATAAGTCTATGGAAAACAACGTGATGGTTTACTTTGGAGTCTTTTTTACCTCTCACCCATTGGGTGAGAGCACTGGCGAGCACGCCCAACGGAGGTTTTTAGGATGACCCCTCCCACAACACCACTTCCCCCTTCCCGCCGACGCGGACATTTTGCTGTCCCGCGTTTCGGCATTCGGCTGCAACTGCTGCTGACGCTGACCGTGCTGTTGATTCTGCCCTGGCTCAGTTACGAATACCTGCGCGAAGTCGATCTCTTTCTCAAGAGCGGTCAGGAACGGGCGCTGCGCGTGACCGCAAAAGCAGTGGCGACGGCGCTGTACGAACGCCCCGATGTTTTTCGCGCCGACAGCCGCATCTCCCTGCCACAAGCGCAGCGCGAGGCCGACGCCGCTGATTTCCCGGATGCGCCGCTGGATGCGCCATCGGATTTGACAGACCCGCCGCTACGACTGCCGATGCAACCGCTGGTCGTCACGCCATCGTTGTTGTCACCCGCTTCTTCATCGGCAACACTCTTGCCGGACAATCTGCAACAACAACTCGAAAATGCGTTAGCGCCGCTGGTGTCTGCCAATGTGCGGCTGTGGGTGATTGACCGCGATCTGCGCGTGTTGGCGCGACTTGGTTCGTTGCACCGGATGATTGACGAACGGCCACCGCAACCGTTCGCATGGAACGACCCCTGGCCATGGTTGCGTGCGCGTCTGATCGAACCGGTTTATGCGCGTCTGATCGAACAGCCGACCGAAGACTTCGTGGACGAACCGGGAACACAAGCACTCGCGTCGGCGCGTGAAGTCGAAGGCGCGCTCTCCGGCATTCCGATGCTCGGCCAGCGTCCGACCACCGACCGCGCCGCGACCATCACCGTTGCGACGACGCCGATCTGGACCGGCAACCGCGTGACCGGCGCCGTCATCGTCGAAGAAACCACCAACGGCATTCTCGCCGCCCGCAATCAGGCATTTGAAAGACTGTTTTCATTACTGCTCGCGGCCGTGTTGCTGATCGCCGCCGTGCTGATCGCTTACGCATCAAGACTGTCGGCGCGTATTCGCCGGTTGCGCAATGAAACCGAACACGCCGTCGATGCCCGTGGCCGCGTACGCACCATCGCCGCCAGCGCCAGAGCCGGTGACGAAATCGGCGACCTGTCGCGCAGCTTTTCGGACGTGCTCGGTCGCCTTGAAGAAGCCGCCGTTTACCGCGAACAAATCGCCAGCCGTTTGTCGCACGAATTGCGCACACCAATCGCCGTCGTCCGCAGTTCGCTCGAAAATCTGCATGAACCTTTATCCGATGATGAGCGCCACACCTATCTTGAACGCGCCCAGGGCGGACTGACGCGACTGTCGCACATTCTGGCGCGGATGACCGAAGCCTCGCGTCTCGACCAAAGCATCGTCGATGCCGAACGCGCCCAGGTCGATCTTTGCGCGTTGCTTAAAAGCAGTATCGAGGGTTACACGCTTGCTTATTCCGACCGCCGTTTTTCGTTGCGCGTTCCCGAAACGCCGTGCCGCCGCTTCGTCGCGCCCGACCTGATCGTGCAAATGCTCGACAAACTTGTCGCCAACGCACATGAATTTGCCACGCCCGACACCGTGATCGACATCAGTCTGCAATCGACCGGCAAAAGCGCCGTGCTGCGCGTCGTCAACGAAGGGGCGCTGCCTCCCGAAGGCGACAACGCCTCGCTGTTTGAACCGATGGTGTCCGTCCGTCAGGGCAAACGCAGTGACACGCCGCACCTCGGGCTGGGGCTTTACGTCGTTCGGCTGATCGCCGAATTTCATGGTGGCACCGCACGCCTCTCGCCACGCGACGATGCGCTCGGCGCTCTGGTGACGGTCACGCTGAACAGTGCGCCGGGGCAGATGTCAGAGGGCAGAAGTCAGATGTCAGAAGACAGGGATCAGATGCCTCCGGCGTCATTGCGAGAAACGAAGTGACGAAGCAATTCAGAAAAAATTGACCGCAAAGAGCGCAAAGAAATTCTCACGCGGAGTATATCTGTCATTCTGCGCGTAGCGAAGCGGAGTCGCAGAATCCAGAAAACAGGGCACTATTTGTACCACAATTGAAACAAAACGCGCCCCAAACAGAAAGAAGGAAAGCCCCATGATCAAAAAAACAAACTTGCTGGAAAAAGCGAACAGCGGCGCTTTGTTCCAATACCTTGAAATTGGCCGTCTGAACGATCACCTGTTGAATGTGGTGTCGGCCGAAAACAGAACCCTGGATTTTCACTGCCACGAAAATTCCGACGAATTGTTTTATGTGATAGAAGGCACGTTTGACTTGGAGTTTGAGGACGGCTTGATCACCTTGAATCAAGGTGACGTTGTGATTGTCCCCAAAGGTGTGCGCCATCGCCCTGTGTGCAAATCCCTCGTGAAATGCCTGCTCATTGAATTTGACGGAACTTTGAATGAAAACAATACCGGCGGGACGTATAAAAAACAACTGGCGTAGGGAGGTAATGATCTCCCCTCTCCCGCTTGCGGGAGAGGGTGGCCGAAGGCCGGGAGAGGGGAAAGAGGCGTTTCTTCTTCGTGGCTTTGTGTCTTCGCGTGAGAGACAAACCCCCGCCGCCTTCGGCGGCACCCCCTTTCAAAAAGGGGGCTCAACTCCGCGTTCCCCGCGCCTCCGCGCGAGAATTTCTTTGCGTTCTTTGCGGTTAGCTTTTCTGCTTCGTCACTTCTCTCCTCGCAAAGACGCCGGTGGCGATACAATCCCGGAATGAACATTTCGGCTGTTTTACTCCACGGCCTTGGTCGCACGCCGCTTTCCATGGCGTGGTTGGCGCGACGGTTGCGGGCGGCGGGTGTTGACGCACGTTGTTTCGGTTACTCGGCAACCTTTGAGCGTTTCGCGCCGTGTCGTGCGCGGTTGCAGACGCGAATCAACGCCTTGACGCCGCCGTATGTATTGATCGGTCACTCGTTGGGAACGGTGTTGATCCGCAGCGTGCTGCCCGAATTAACCGTCCCGCCGCTGGCCTGTTTTCTTCTGACGCCGCCGACCGTCGCTTGCCGATTGGCGCGGCGCTTTGCTCCGTGTCGGCCTTACCGGTGGCTGACCGGCGAGATGGGGCAGTTGCTGGCCAGCCCGGCATTCATGGCGGCGTTGCCGACGCCGTCGATGCCAACAACCGTTTACGTTGGCACACGCGGTTGGCGCGGTCGTTTTTCGCCGTTCGCCGATGAAGTTAACGACGGCATTTTAAGTGTGGCGGAAACCGCGTTTCCTGAAACGTTGCCGAACATCCAGCGTGTTGAAATTCACACCGCCCACTCCTTCGTGATGAATCACAAAGACCTTATTCACGATATCATTGCCGGAATCAAGGAAGCGGAGAGCAGGGATGTGGTTTAACGCGTTGATGGTC
>JAITMH010000211.1 GCA_031277445.1 Burkholderiales bacterium | reverse complement strand
AGAAGGCGTTTGCTCAACCTTCAAAATTTGCAGGCGACCAATCCTTGCTCTATAAATTCCTGTATTTTCAATAGCTTAAAGCAAAAATTTTTGCGTTCAAACTCAAATGATCATAAGTCGTTTCAATCAAGCAGCGCAGATTTTGCCAAAAAGACACAATATCTGCGTCGTCAAACGTTAATTGCGTTTTCAATGGCCGGGCCAAAGTCCCTCGGCTTCCCGCTCGGCTCGTTTTTGTTCGACCCTTTGCAAACGCCACATTCGCGCATACAAACCTTCACGCGCCAGCAGCGACGCATGTTGTCCGCGCTCGACGATCCGGCCATGTTCCAACACCAGTATTTCGTCGGCTTCAACAATCGTGGAGAGACGGTGCGCGATGATCAAGGTCGTATGTTCGCGGGCGATTTTGCGTATCGCCGCCTGAATCTGTTTTTCAGAACGCGAATCGAGCGATGAGGTCGCCTCATCAAAAATCAGAATCTGCGGACGTTTTAACAGCGTGCGGGCAATCGCCACCCGTTGCTTTTCGCCGCCCGACAGCTTCAATCCGCGTTCACCGACTTGCGTCGCGTATCCTTCCGGCAGTCGGGCGATAAAATCATCCAACTGCGCCATTCGCGCCACCGCTTCAACTTCCTCATGCGTCGCCGAAGTTCGTCCATACGCGATATTGTATTCAAGCGTGTCGTTAAACAACACGGTATCCTGCGGGACGATGCCGATAGCGGCGCGCAGACTTTTCTGCGTAACCGAGCGGATGTCCTGACCGTCGATCAAAATAGCGCCTTCCGTCACATCATAAAAACGAAACAACAATCGCGCCAGTGTCGATTTTCCGGCGCCCGACGGGCCGACCACGGCAACCGTTTTCCCCGCGCCAACAGCGAACGAAACGTTCTCCAGAATCGAACGAGACGCTTCATAATGAAAGCCGACGTTTTCAAAACGAATTTCGCCGCGATCCACCTGCAAGGCAAGCGCGTCCGGCGCATCGGCGATTTCGACCTTCATCTCGTTGATGGTGAACAAGCGCTCCATGTCCGCCAGCGATTGACGAATTTCACGATAAACCATTCCGAGGAGGTTCAGTGGTATGTACAACTGGATCATCAACGCATTGACCAGCACCAGATCGCCGATGGTCATCGCGCCGCCCACCACGCCGACCGTGGCACGCCACATCATCAACGTGACCGCAACAGCGATGATCGCCGACTGCCCCAGATTCAGTATTGACAACGAAGTCTGGTTGCGAATCGCCGCCTTCTCCCAAAGCGCCAGACGCTCATCGTAATGCGCCTCCTCCCAACGCTCGTTGCCGAAATATTTGACCGTCTCGTAATTCAACAAACTGTCCGTTGCCCTCGCGCTGGCCTGCGAATCGAATTCATTCATCCGCCGCCGCAAGAACGTCCGCCACTCCGTCACAAGAACGGTGTACGTCAGATAGGCCACCAAAGCCCCCACCGTAATCGCCGCAAACGTCCAGTCGTATCCGACAATCAACACAGCGAGTACCAACGTCACTTCAACAATCGTCGGCAAGATTGAAAACAGCGTGAAATCAATCAACGTCGTAATGCCGCGTTGCCCACGTTCAATGTCCCGCGTCAACCGCCCGGTTTGACGCTGCAAATGAAAACGCAAACTCATCTCGTGCAGATGACGAAACACCTGCAACATCACCGCCCGCGTCGCACGCTGCGTCACCTTGACAAACAACACTTCGCGCAACTCGGTGAAAAGCGTTGTCATCAGACGCAAAACGCCATACGCCGCCAACAGCGCGAGCGGCACGGCCAATGGCGCATGGCTCGCGTCCAGCCCATCAACGATTTGCTTCATCACCAACGGCACCCCGACATTGGCGAACTTGGCAAGCAACAGACACGCCAGCGCCACCGCAATGCGGGCGACGTAAGGTTTCAGATACGGCAGGAAAAGCCCAATCACCTGCGCGTTGCTGTAACCGACAGGGGCATGATCGCTTTCGGAAAATGTTTTCATTTGTTTTGTTTTTTTGGCATGTAGAGTTGTATTCACACGGAGATTTGTAGGGGAAGCAATCTGCTTCCCTGTTCGCGGGCGGCAGGTTGCCGCCCCTACGGACTCTGATTCCTGACCTCTGATTCCTGATCCCTGACCTCCAACCCCGGCCATCCGCCGCCCAGCGCATTGATCAGCGCCACACTGGCTGCCAGTTGGCGGCCACGCAACTGGATCGCGTTGTTTTCGGCGGTGAGCCGCGCCGTCTGCGCAATCACCACGTTAAGGTAAGTCGTCGTTCCGGCTTTATATTGATTGAGAATCAATGTTTCCGTATCGCGTGCCGCGCTCAACGCGGCCTGCTGCGAGCGCCATTCGTCGTCGAGCACGCGAAGTGTTGTCAACTGGTTTTCAACTTCCTGAAACGCTATCAATACGGTTTGCTTGTAATCGGCAACGGTCGCATCATACGCCGCCAGTGCGCTGTCTTTCATCGCAGAACGGCGACCGCCGTCAAAGATCAGTTGCGCCAGCCCTGCCCCAAGCGACCAGACACGTCCCGGAACATCAAACCAGTCCGACCAGTGGTTCGCCTGATACCCGCCTGACGCCGACAAGGTTAACGATGGATAAAACGCCGCCTGCGCAACACCGATCTCGGCGTTGGCCGCCGCGACTCTCCGTTCAGCCGCCGCGACATCAGGACGGCGCTCCAGCCATTCGGAACCTATCGTCACCGGAACGTCCGGAAAATTGAGCGGCAACGTATCCATTTGTTCAATCGAAATTTGCGACGGCGCTTTGCCGACCAGAAGCGCCAGCGCGTTCTTGCTTTGCACCCGGTCGATCTCCAGACCGATCAAGCGCACACGCGCCGATTCAAGTTGCGTTTGCGCCTGCGCCACATCCGCACGGGTAATGATTCCCGCCTGATAGCGGTTCTGCGTCATCTCCAGCGAGCGCGTGTAGGCGTCCACGGTTTCCGTCATCAGTTTTTGTTGCGCGTCGCTGACCCGCAACGCAATATACGTTTGCAGCAAGGTCGTTTGCGTACTCAGCCGCAACGCTGCCAACTGCGCTTCACTCACCTGAACATTGGCCGTTTGCGCCTCGATGGATCGCCGCACGCTGCCCCACAAATCAATGTCCCAGGCAGCGTTCAATGAAAAGTTGTATTGGTTGGTCGGGGCGCGCTGAGTTCCGCTGTTGCCAAGGTTGGCGCTCTGCGCCCTGCCGGTCGAAACGCCGGTGTTCAACGTCGGAAAAAGCGACGCTGTCGATACGCGCAGTAAGGCCTGCGCTTGCCGGTAACGCGCTTCTGCCGCTTTCAGATTCTGGTTGTCGAGTTCTATTCTGCTCATCAACTCGTTCAAGGTTTCATCACCGTAAGCCGTCCACCAGGTCGTATCAGGCTGCCCGTCGGAAGGATGAGCATGTTTCCAGCCTGCCGCAGGCTCACTGTAAACATCGGGAATATCGAGTTGCGGTCGCGCATAGTCCGACCCGACCGCGCATCCGGTCAAAACCATTATCGGCAACACCCACCAATACTTGCTGCTTCTAGCGCCGCTTTGGTTTAAGCGGATACGGTGCTTTGCACCCCTCTCCCCTTGCGGGAGAGGGGCTGGGGGAGAGGGGGCTGAAAATCCATCCTTGCTAACCCATCCCCACCCTAACCCTCCCCTTGAAAGGGAGGGGATTTTTCCACCTTGAAGGGGAGGGTTTTCCCCCTCTCCCGCCCCTTCGGGGCACCCTCCCCCGCGAGGGGGGAGGAAAAAAAGGGGATGCGCTTGAACCAAAAGCGTTCTAAAAATGGATTTCATACGTCTCATAAGATCACACCTCCACCGACGAGAGAGGGCCGGTTACCGTTTTGCGTCCCGTGAGACGTTCACGCAAACGGTAAATATAAAGATAGACAACCGGCGTCGTATATAAGGTCAACAACTGACTTACCAGCAAGCCGCCGACAATCGCCAGCCCAAGCGGTTGCCGCAGTTCGGCGCCGTCGCCGCGCCCCAGCATCAGCGGCAGCGCGGCAAAAATCGCCGTCATCGTCGTCATCATGATCGGACGGAAACGCAACAGACACGCCGTGAAAATCGCATCGTGCGGCGCCATTCGTTGTTGGCGTTCCGCCATCAATGCAAAATCGACCATCATGATCGCGTTTTTCATGACCAACCCGATCAACAGCAGAACGCCCAACAGGGTAATCAGATTAAAATCCTTTCCGAGCAATTCAATCGCCAGCAACGCGCCGATACCGGCTGAAGGCAGCGTGGACAAAATCGTCAGCGGGTGAACGAAACTTTCGTAGAGAATGCCCAATACAAGGTAAACCACGACGAGCGCCGCCAAAATCAAAATCACTTGCGTTGCGGCCATTTTCTCAAAAGCGCCGGCGGTTCCCTGAAGGCTGCCGATCACCGATACCGGCAAACCGGTACGCGCCACGGCCTGATGCACCGCTTCCGCCGCTTCCGACAACGCAACTCCCGGCGCCAGATTGAACGAAAACGTTGCTGTGACAAATTGCCCTTGATGGTTCACCGACAACGCTGTGTTTTCCGTTTCATACGAAGCCACCGCCGACAACGGAACACGGCTGCCGTCTCGACCGACCAGATAAATGTTCTGCAAACTCTGTGCGCTCTGAGCGAAAGGCGGCGCCGCCGTCATCACCACTTGATACTGATTGAGCGGGTTGTAAATGGTTGAGACTTGCCGCTGACCGAACGCATCGTTCAACGCCGCAGTGACTTGAGCCACGGTTAAGCCCAACCGTGCGACCGCATCACGGTCAATCGTCAACATCGTCTGCGCACCGCGATCATCCTGATCGGAATCAACATCCGTGATCTGCGGAAGTTGCCGCAACGCCTGCCGCACCTGCGGCTCCCAGGTGCGCAGTTCGCCAATATCATCCGCCTGCAATGTGTATTGATACTCGGCGGTGGCTTCGCGCCCGCCGATCCGAATATCCTGCGCCGGCATCATGGTCAGTCGCGCCCCGGGTTCTTTCGACAACGCTCTCTGCAAACGCGCCACCACATCACGCGCCGACGTTTGGCGTTCCGACAGTGGCTTCAAGGTGATAAAAATCGAACCGCGATTCACTTGACCGCCACCGCCGATAAAACCGCTCACCGCCTCCACTGCCGGGTCCTGACGGATAATCTGAATGAAGCCCTCGTACTTTTCCTGCATCGCCTGAAACGAAATACTTTGATCGGCGCGGATGAAGCTGCCGATGCGTCCCGTGTCCTGCGTCGGAA
>JAITMH010000198.1 GCA_031277445.1 Burkholderiales bacterium | reverse complement strand
CGAAGGGATTTATTCCTTGTGGTGGTACAGCACCAAAATAGGCTTGATCGACTTGAAGCAAGGTGCCGTTTATGTGGGAAAATCCTTCTGAAATGTGTTCACGATGTCTTCGAACAACTGTCTGCGATGTCCCCGGTCTGAACACCCCGCAAGCGGGGGAAGGGGCTTTGAGTTCTTCTTCGCGGCTTCGCGTGAGGCCAACCCGTTGGGGTTCGCTACGCTCACCGCCAACCTACGCGCTCCTCTCCGCGCCTCCGCGTGAGGCGGTTTTCTGGATTGCTTCGTCGCTTTCGCTCCTCGCAATGACGCCGGGTTGTCTGATACCGGATTCCTGACACCTGATCAACGCGCCGCCGCCCGACCATGGTCGAATGCTAAAGCGTTCAGTTCAGCAAGCGCCGGTTTTCTGATGCGGAAACGTTCGACGATGCGTTCTTTAAGCAGTTCCGGTGAAAAAGGCAGGTTTTCGGAGATGGCGCCCAGCATCACGGTATTGACGAGGCGCTTGTCGCCCAGCTTGAGGGCGATGGCGCTTCCATCGAAGTCGTGGACGCGAATTCCTTGTTTGCGGATTTCTTCCACGGGGTGGTGTGGATAGGGGTAAAGTCCAAGCGAGACGACCGGCGGTTCCAGATGAAGGCGGTTGATCATGGCGACGCCGTCCGGGCGTAAGTAATGGCACCAGCGCATCCCTTCGGCGGCTTCAAAAGCGACGAGTATGTCGGCTTCGCCGCGAGCGATTTCCGGGGAATACACTTTGGAACCAAAACGAACGTGAGACGACACCACGCCGCCACGTTGCGACATGCCGGCCATTTCGGTTTTTTTGGTGTCGAAGCCTTGTGAGATTGCGGTATCGCACAGAATTTCAGAAGCGGTCATCACGCCCTGACCGCCGACGCCGACAACGAGAATGTTAACGATGCGGTTGTTGTTGATCACTGTGATTCTCCAGGGGCGGTTACCATGCCGGCTGTGGCAGGTTTGGATGTTGAGGCGTGAATGATGGCTTTGGGCGCACAGGGTTGCAGGCACAGGCCGCATCCGGTACACGCCGTGGTTTCAATGTTGACAAAAGCGAGTTCGACTTCCTTGCCGGAAGGTTTGATTACTTTTTCGCGGCGTGTGACGTGGATGGCCGGGCAACCGACTTCGACGCAGTTACCGCAGCCCGTGCATAACGAGGCATCAACTTCGTAGGGCTTTAACGCTTCGTAGTGGTCGATCAGCACGCAGGGTTTGTTGGTGATGATGACCGACGGGCCTTCTGTTTTGGTTTCCTGGCGCAGTGTTTTGAAGAGCACCGGCAACTGGTAAGGATCAACGACGTGGATACGATCAGGCGCGATGCCCAACGCTTCGACCAGTTTGACAAAATCGACACGAGGAGCGGGGTTGCCGTAAATATCGCGGCCAGTGCCCGGATTTTCTTGTCCGCCGGTCATGCCGACGGTGCGGTTGTCCAGAAGCAGAACGGTAACGTTGCCATGGTTGTAAGCAATATCGAGCAAACCCTGCATTCCCATATGGAGGAAGGTAGAGTCGCCGATGACGGCAACGATTCTTTTGTTTTCGTCTTCCGCGCCGCGTGCTTTGTCCATGCCGAGCGCGACGCCCATGGCGGCGCCCATCGAGATACATGTGTCCAGCGATTTCCAGGGGTGTCCTGCGCCGAGGGTGTAGCAACCGATGTCGCCGGGAATGTTGACGTTGCGCAACTGCGACAAGGTGTAAAACACGCCCATGTGCGGACAGGCAGCGCACATGGTCGGAGGACGGGGGAAAACTTCCAGAGCGGGCTGTTGGCCAATATTCGGGTCTGTCGCAGCCGTTTGTCCCAACAAAGGCGCCAGATTTTTTCGTAGTACGGTCGGCGAAAGTTCGCCGTTGGCGGGCAACAGGTCTTTACCGTGAACGGAAATGCCGTGCGCCTTGATTTCGGTTTCCAGCAAAGGTTCGGTTTCTTCAACGACGACCAGCTTTTCAACTTTTTCGCTCAGTTGGCGCACCAGTTCAATCGGGATGGGATGAGAAAAGCCCAGCTTGAGAACCGGCGCGTTCGGGAAAACGTCACGCACATGCATGTAGGCAGCACCGGAAGTGATGAAGCCCAGGTGCGTATCGCTGCCCGGTTCAAGGCGATTGAACGGACTGCTGAGCGTCGCGGCTGCCAGCGCTTTGTCACGCGCCAGCATTTTCGGCACATGGTGTTGCGCGTTGCCGGGGACCATCACCCAGCGACGCGGGTCTTTGGTAAAACTGTCTGCGACGCGATGTTGTTGGCGCTCACCTACGGTCACAAGACATTTGACGTGATTGACCCGTGTGGTCATGCGCACAATGACCGGTGTGTTATAGGTTTCCGAAAGCGCGAATGCTTCGAGCGTCATCGCATACGCTTCCTGAGAATCGGAGGGTTCGAGAATGGGCAGGTGACCAAAACGTCCCCAGTAGCGCGAATCCTGCTCGTTTTGCGAGGAGGAAAAACCAACATCGTCGGCAACCGCGATGACCAGACCACCAACAACACCGGTCAGCGTTAATGTCATCAGCGCGTCGGAAGCGACGTTCAGGCCGACGTGTTTCATCGCGCAAAAACCGCGTGCGCCGGCGAGGGAAGCGCCAATCGCTACTTCCAGCGATACTTTTTCATTCACCGACCATTCGGCGTAGATGTCGGGATAAAACGCCAGCGTTTCGAGTATTTCCGTCGAGGGCGTACCGGGATAGGCGGCGGCAACACGAGCGCCGGCGTCCCAGACAGCGCGGGCGACAGCTTCGTTGCCGGACATCAGCAGGCGCGAACCTGCAACGGGAGGAGTGAGTGGTTTCGGATTCAAAGTCTTTCCTTCGGAGTTACACTATTTATTCGATGCCGTTTTGCGATGGTCAATAACCCGCACGGCTTTACCCATCGAACGTTCAATCGTTCCGGTCGGGTGAATCTGGACGCGGCAGGAGACGCCGATAAAATCTTTCAAATCCTTTTGCACCTTGGCTGAAACCCGATCCATGAATTCCTGGCCTTTGGCGTACAGCGGCGGACTGGCTTCGACATTGATCACCATCGAATCCATAAACCCTTCGCGAGCTACCTCGATCTGATAGAAAGGCGAGAGCGTTTCGGTGCGCATCAAAATGGCTTCGACCTGAGTCGGGAAAACATTCACGCCGCGAATAATCAACATATCGTCGGAACGTCCTGAAACCCGACGCATGCGCACATGGGTACGACCGCATTTGCAGGGCGCCGCATCCAGCACGGAAATGTCGCGTGTGCGGAAACGCAAAAGAGGGAACGCTTCCTTGGTCAATGAAGTAATGGCGATTTCGCCTTGCTCACCATAGGGCAAAGGTTCGCCGGTATCGACATCGACGCACTCAATCAGAAAATGATCTTCCCACAAATGCAAACCGTGCTTTCCTTCCAGACATTCGATACCGACGCCGGGACCCATCATCTCAGTCAGGCCATAAATATCGAGTGCGTCGATGTGAAGGCGGGATTCCAACTCGTAGCGCATTTCATCGCTCCAGGGTTCCGCGCCGAACAAGCCGACCCGCAGCGGGAGCTTGCGCAAGTCGATACCGAGCGATTCCGCTTCTTCAGCGATATTGAGCGCATAAGACGGCGTACAACTTAAAGCCGTTGCTTCGAAATCGCTCAGCAACATGATTTGTCTCTGCGTCTGTCCGCTCGACATCGGGACCGCCATCACCCCCAGCGTTTCCGCGCCGTAATGCAGCCCCAACCCACCGGTGAACAAGCCATAACCGTAAGCATTGTGCAGACGGTCACCCGGGCGCAATCCCGCAGCGCTCAACGAGCGCGCCACCAGATGCGACCAATGGAAAATATCGCGGCGGGTATAACCGACAACGATGGGCTTGCCGGAGGTGCCCGATGAAGCGTGGACGCGGATGACCTGATCGGTCGGGACGGCGAACATTCCGAAGGGGTAATTGTCGCGCAGTTGCTCCTTCTTGGTGTACGGCAAAAGCTTGACATCCTCCAGCGACTGGATGTGGCGAGGCTTGATTTCCAACTCATCCATCGCCTCGCGGTAAAAACGGACGGTTTCATAACAGCGTTCTACGGTTACCTGCAAGCGCCGCAGTTGCAGGGCTTGTAATTCCTCGCGTGGAAGCGTTTCGCTATCGACATCAAAAATCATAAATCCCCAGGTCGGTTGGTGTTGATCGGGTCAAAAGCGAAATAATACCTGATTTTCTCCTCTCTCCCGCAGCAGGAGAGGCTTTCTGGATTGCTTCGCTACGCTCGCAATGACGCCTTTCTTTTTCGCGGCTTCGCGAGAGATAAAAGGTTCCCGGACGGCGCTTCGCTTGTCCGGGCTACTCGCTCGCAATGGCGGTAATTTTTTCGTGTTTTTCGTGGTTGAAGCTTTTTTCTCCGCGCTCTCCGCGTGAGACAAAAAAGGCGGGTTTGAAACCCGCTCCTACAAGGGGTTGGAGAGGGCGACAGCAGCAAACGTCGCTGTGATGGTGCGTGTGTTGTCCGTGATATTCGGAAGGGTCCAGCTTGTGACGGCGCCGGCATTCACGCCGTCAACCGTCACGGAAACGATTTTGTATCCGGCGTCCGGCGTGATCTTGAAGGTCTGGTTGGCGCCGCTGGGAACTTGTACCGGATTATTGTTGACAGGGAAGGTGGTGATGGCGCCGCCTTTACCGGAAGAAACCGTGACGGTGTGGTACGTCACCGTTGTCTCGTGAGGGATCGGCTTGCCTTCACCTGCATCGGCGCTGCCCTCGTTGATGCCGCCGAATCCGATAGCGGAACCCTGACCGTATTCGCCATAGTCTCCGCTACCGATGGCTTTCACTTCGTTGGCGACCGGTGTGCCGGTAGAGATGACTTTGCCGGTGATGACGATTCGACCGGCCTGCCAGTTGCTGCCGTCGTTGCCGCCGGTGCCGATACCAGCGCCGCCACCTGCGCCGCCGATGGCTTCGACGGCCGCGTTGCCTGTCAGCGTGATGTTGCCGGTGACACCACAGTTACCGCCGCTGCCGATACCGGCGCCGCCGCCGGTACCAAAAACAGCCCATTCGTTGATGCCGCCGGTGGCTTTGACCGTGCCAGCGCTGATGACGATAGCGCTGCCTGCGCCACAGGCGTTGTTTTTGGCGCTACGGCCTGTGTCATTGCCGGTGCCGCCGCCGATGCCTGCGGCGTAGAGGCCGCCTTGAGCGTTGACGGCGCCGCCGTTGATGGTGGTGTTTTGACCTGAAGCATTGTAACCGCCGCCGATGCCGGCGCCTTCGGTGCTGCCTTGGGCGTTGACGGTGCCGCTGTTGATGGTGATGTTGCCACCTCCGCCGTTGCGGCCACCGCCGATGCCTGCGGCCTGGAAGCCGCCTTGGGCATTGACCGTACCGCCGTTGATAGTGATGTTGCCGCCCGCGTTGTCACCGCCGCCGATGCCTGCGCCGTAGAAACCGCCGGTGGCGGTCAAAACGCCTGCCGTGTTTGCGGTAGCGTCGATGGTCAGCGTCGCGTTGCCCGGAACTTGCAGACCTGCACGGCCATAGCCGCTTTTCAGCGTGTTCGTTCCGGCGATTGTCAGGCTCACCGTTGCGCCGGTCATGTCAAAAGCGCAGGCGTAGCTTGTTGCGCTCACGTCGATGTTCACGCCGGAGAGCACGATGTTGACAGGAGTGCTGCCCGTAACGGCGATCGTGTTTGCGGTTGCCCCGGTTTCCGATGACGAGATAACGAGATTGTCTGCGACCGTGTTGAACAATGTCGCTGCGCCATCACCCACCGTATAATTTCCGGCGGCAGTGTTGATGACGATGTTGCCTTTCGAGAGATCGAGCGGGAGGTTCGCCGCTTTTGCCATGAGAGGCATTCCCGCGAGGATAAGCGCGAAGAAAAGCGGGCGGAGAAAATTCAGTCCGGGTGATTTCATAAAAACAATCTTCAGGGTAGAGATGAACGGTTAATCGGTTATCAGCCCGTGAAAGGGCTGCACATCGACGACCGCGCCAGCGGGTTGGGAACCCGAATCCATCGGCAGCACGATGAAGCAGTTGGCGCGTGACATGGACGACAGGATGTTGGAACCTTGCGCCGATATCGGCGTGACCAGGCACTGGTCGTCTTTCATTTCGCAAACCCCGCGCTGAAATTCGGTGCGCCCCGGCGTTTTTTTGACGGGCGCGGTCAGGGTTGCGCGAAAGGTCGGCGGCGGCGTGACCGGCGTTTGTCCTTGCAGGATCAGCAACGCTTCGCGGACGAATTGGTAGAACACGGCCATCGCGCTGACCGGATTTCCGGGCAGGCCGAAGAAATGGGCGTCGCCGAGCATGCCGTAGGCGAGCGGGCGCCCGGGTTTCATCGCAATTTTCCAGAACAGGACTTTGCCGAGTCGCTCAAGCAAGGCTTTGATGAAGTCCGCTTCGCCGACGGACACGCCACCGGTGGTGATGACGACATCGGCAATCTCGGCGGCAGACATCAGCGCCGCTTCGAGCGCTTCCGGTTGGTCGGCGACGACGCCAAGATCAATCGGTTCGACGCCGAGTTGCTGCAACATGCCGTAGAGTGCGTAACGGTTGCTGTCGTAGATTTGTCCGGCGGCGAGCGGCGTACCGAGGCTGATCAATTCGTCGCCGGTGGAAAAGAAGGCGACGCGCAGTCTGCGGTACACCGACACTTCGGCAACGCCCAGCGAGGCCAGCATTCCCAATTCTGCTGCGTGAATGCGTTGACCGCAGGTGAAAACCGTTGCGCCGGGGGCGATGTCTTCTCCGGCGAAGCGGCGGTTTTGTCCTTTCGCTGTGACGGCGTTGGGCGCGAGAATGGCGACGCCGTTTTCTTCGCGTGTGTGTTCCTGCATCACGACGGTGTCCGCGCCGTGCGGCATCACCGCGCCGGTGAAGATGCGCAAACATTGCCCTGCTCCGACTTCGCCGTCGAATGGATGACCGGCGAACGAGACGCCGATTCGCTGCAACCGCGTTTCCTGACCGGGCGTCACATCGGCAAAACGCAAGGCGTAACCGTCCATCGCTGCATTGTCGTGGCCGGGAACGGCGACGGATGAAACGATGTTTTCGGCCAGCACGCGACCGAGCGCTTCGCGCAAATGAACGCGCTCAATGGAACACAGCGGCTTCAGGCTCTGGCGGATAAAAGTGCGCGCTTTATCGACCGACATCGAATCGGGATCGTAATCCGTTGCATGGGAAAGCGCGTTTATTGCATCGAGAGTGTGTGGTGAGGGGTTCATGGAAGGTTTTCCTGGGTGTGCGTGAGCGAGTCTGCGTTTGTGCGATGGGTTAGTGGGATAGAGGGTGTTCCGCGATAAATTGTCGCAAGGCGGCATCCATGCGTGTTTGCCAGCCATCGCCAGTTGCGCGGAATTGCGTGACCACATCACGCGACAAGCGGATGGTGATGCGCTCCTTTGTGACTTCTGCTTTCGGGCGGCCTATACGAACCAGTGGTTTAACGGTTTCCCATTCTTCGTCGGTCAACGGTATTGCGTCAGGGTCGGTCATTGCCGAAGCGGTAATGAACGCATCTTCCTCTGCGGTGGGGATAATCGTTCCAGGTTTAAGTTTTGGCATATCGTTTCACCTCTCTCAAGTTGGCTTTTCGCAGACTGATGATGCGGCGGGTTCTATCGCTATGGTCAACAAACACAACATTGAACAGGCGCTCGCCGATGTAGCCCAAGCCAATCATGCGGTCTTCACCATAGTTCTTGCGATGGTCAAGCCAAATCACAGCGCTGTCCCACTCAAACGCTTTGGCGTCAGCAAGCGACACACCATCGTGCTTTTCGATGTTGATGGTGTCTTTTGCGGGGTCAAATGCGATTTTCACGACACTTATTGTATGCACAATAAATCGGTGTGTCAAGGCATCAGAAGGGAGGCGATAGCATCCAACTCGTCCTGTGTGTTGATGTTGCGAAAGGCTTCGGGTTGATCATCGAACGGTACTTCAACACCGCCGATGCGGGCGAACCACAGCGCGACTTTGCGTTCGCCGCCTCGCAAATAATCGGTGAGATCGGGCAGTACGCGGCGATGCGCCAGCGCAAAAACGGAATGCAGGCGGTCGCCGACTTTGGCAATGGCCAGCGGCGCATCGTGTTGTTGTGCGGCGGCATACAAACGGGCGACAAGATCGTGTGGCAGCATTGGCGAGTCGCAGGGCGCGGTGATGACCCAGGGTGTGCGTGCTTCGGAAAGTCCCGCATGCAGACCGGCGAGCGGACCGGGGAAGTTGCTAAAAGAATCGGAGATCACCGGATAACCGAAGGCGGCATAGCGTGGCAAATGCCGGTTGGCGTTAATCAGAAGCGCGCCGACTTGTGGGCGCAAGCGCTCGATCACATGCGCGGTCAATGTGCGGTGATTGAGCAGAAGCAGCCCTTTGTCCACGCCTCCCATCCGGCGGCCTTGACCGCCGGCGAGAATGAGGCCGGTGATGGGGTTGTTTTCCATGGGTAATATTAAAGCGACACCAGCATTTTTGTCTGGCACCATCGTTTAATCTGCCAAGAACCCAATCCCGCGTTTTTTTTCTTCTGGAGGAGCGGTTAATTGACGAATCGCGTTAATGAGCCCCGAAATTGCCTGATCGTGACTGCCCACTTTATGCTCCAAGGCTTCTAATTTGGCGGCAAGCTCCTTGTGAGAAGAAAGCATTTCCCGCAGACGAATAAAAGCTCGGACGACATAGATGCTCATCTCTATGGCTTTGGGGGAGTTAAGTACAGTTGCAGCCATGATGGCGCCATGCTCGGTAAATGCATAGGGAGAATAGCGTCGGCCTCCGCGCCCTTTTTTTGAGATCGCAAATTGCGATCTCAAACATTCGTACTCTTTATCAGTAAGCTGAAACATGAACTCGGAAGGGAAACGATCAATATTACGCTTAACCTGCTCATTGAAACGCCCTGTTGGGACGCCATAAAGTTCGGCCAGATCGGAGTCCAGTATAACCTTATGGCCGCGAATCGAAAGAATTCGTTGGGCAAGGGTTTCAGCAACGATCAGGTTCGAAGGCATGGGCTTTTCCGGCTTGGTAGTGTTTATAAGAGAGGCGTCTTGCTCATCATTCAAAACGCCTCAACCGCCGATATACGACATTTCGATCTTTTGGGCGCGTGGGGTGTTGGCGGTTCGTTGTTCGGAGTAGTTGTCGTCGCGGTTTTGCCACAGCGCGGTGATGGCGCGGATCAGGGTGTCGTCGTCGGCGCCGTCGCGCAGCAACGCACGAAAGTCGTAACCACGGTTGGCGAAAAGGCAGGTGAACAACTGGCCGTTGGTGGACAGTCGCATCCGTGTGCAGTCGCGGCAAAACGCTTGCGTGACTGAGGCGATGACGCCGATTTCACCGCTGCCGTCTTTGAAGCGCCAGCGTCCGGCTACTTCGCCCTGGTAGTTGGGGTCGATGGGTTCCAGCGGAAATTCGGCATTGATGGTGTCAACGATTTCGGTGGCGGAAACAACGTCGTCCATTCGCCAGCCGTTGGTCGCGCCGACATCCATGTATTCAATGAAGCGCACGATGTGGCCGCTGCCTTTAAAAGTGCGGATCAAAGGCAGAATAGCGTTTTCGTTGACGCCGCGTTTGACAACGGTGTTGATTTTGATCGGCGTCAATCCGGCGCGGGCGGCGGCGTCAATGCCTTCAAGCACGCGGGCGAGCGGGAAATTCACGTCGTTCATCCGCCGAAACGTGGCGTCGTCAATGGCGTCAAGGCTGACGGTGATTCGTTGCACACCGGCGTTGCGCAAGCTTTGCGCTTTTTTGGCGAGGATGGAGGCGTTGGTGGTCAGCGTCAGGTCGATACCGTCAATCGCGGCCAGCATTTCAATCAGCCGTTCAATATTTTTTCGCAGCAGCGGTTCGCCGCCGGTCAGCCGGATTTTGCGCACACCCAGACGGGTGAACAGTTGCGCCAGTCGGGCGATTTCTTCAAAACGCAAGACTTCGTCGTGCGACAGAAAGGCATGATCGCGGCCAAACGCATCTTTCGGCATGCAGTATGTGCAGCGAAAATTGCAGCGGTCGGTCACTGAAATACGCAGGTCGTGCAGTGCGCGTTGTCGCCGGTCGAGAAGGGGAGACAGCGCTTCGGGCTGGACAAGAGGCATGCCGCGCAAGAATTGTTGCTGCGCGAATTCGGTTGCGTCGAGCAAAGGAATTGTTTTCGTCATGACTGTGCTTACCCCCAGGAACGCCGGATTTTAGCAGAGTTGTTTCCGCGTTCCCCTTTCCCGCAAGTGGGAGAGGGGTGGGGGAGAGGGCGTCCGGAGTTTTCGTCGGCTGGTAGAATCATGTTTTTGCGCGGACGCCCAGCCGTCGCCGGTTGGCCGGTTTCGGCGCAGCGGAAATGCCGTGCGGTTGCCGCGCAGGTTGTTTTGCCGATGGTTTTGTCTTCGGGAACGGCGATTTTCCGCCTGTATGGGAACCGCCCGCATGAGCGCCCCGACCGGCAGGTTGCGGCGAACGGCGGCTTGCGGGCGGGACGCCCGCGCTCCCTCCTTGGGAACTGCGACCGGCAGGCCGTGGCGAGCGGCGGCGATTGCCGGGAAAATCGTCGGGAGCGTCGCTGGAAAAAGACTTTCTGCCGGCGTTGCGGGGTTGCCATGTTTCATGGGGTTGCCATGCCGGTTGCTGCGCTTGTTCTCTCGCCTGACGCGCCGACAGCGGTTTGATCGCTTGCCCATGGCGGCTGATGGCGCCGGGAAGTTTCGCAGCAGCAGCTTTTTTCGCGGCCTTTTTGGAGGCGGTCTTTTTGGCGGGACGTTTGGCTGGTTTCGGCGCAGCCTCTGCCTTGGGCGGCGCAGGACGCCAGAGAACGATCAGTTTGCCCAGGTGTTGCACTGGCGCGCAGGTCAGCCGGTCGCAGATGGCGAGTTGCAGCGTTTCGCGTTCGGTGCGGTCATTGTTGAAAATGCGCACTTTGATGAGTTCGTGGGTATTCAGGGCGTGGTCGATTTCGCGCAGCACGGCAGGCGTCAAGCCGTGCTGACCGATCATGACGACGGGGGAAAGCGCATGCGCCTGGGCGCGCAAGGCGCGGCGTTCGATGGGGGCTAATGTCAACATGTGGCAAGTGTACCCGATTCAGAGGTCAGGAATCAGGTATCGGGGATCAGGAGTTTGGAACAAGGCTAAAAAATGACAGGTCTTAACAAAAGCGGCAAAAAGCATCGTTTCGGCAAGGCGTGGATGCACGAGCATGTGAACGATCCGTATGTGAAGGAGGCGCAGCGGCGGGGTTTCCGCTCGCGGGCGGCGTTCAAACTGCTCGAATTGGCGGACAGGGATCACTTGCTGCGCCCCGGAATGACGGTGGTCGATCTGGGGTCGGCGCCGGGAAGTTGGTGTCAGGTGGTGCGCGAACGGCTGGGCGGACAGGTGAAAATCATCGCCATTGATCTCTTGCAGATGGACGGAATCAGCGGGGTCGATTTCATTCAGGCCGATTTTGCGGCGGAAGAAGGCTTGCGGGCAGTGCGGGAGGCGCTGAAAGGTGCGTCGGTCGATCTTGTATTGTCGGACATGGCGCCCAATCTATCGGGGGTGGAGGCGGCTGATCAGGCGCGTAGCGTCGGGCTGGCCGAACTGGCGCTGGATTTTGCGGTGCTTCATCTGCGCAAGGGCGGCGATTTTGCGGTCAAGCTGTTTCAGGGCGCGGGTAGCGACACGTTTCGGCAACAGGTGGCGACGTGTTTCGACAAGGTGTATGTGCGCAAACCGAAAGCATCACGCGGGCGCAGTCGGGAAATTTATGTTGTCGGGAAGGGGTTTCGCAGCGCTGCGTAAGCAAAGGTTTACCGGAGGTGACAATACCAAAGGCTGGTCTTGGAGCGTCAGCGCCTTTACAATGACCAGTTAAACCGAAAATTTTGCGGTGTGGCGGAAGAAGCCTTATAACAGGCAAGGAGCAGGCATTGAATAATTGGGCAAAGAATTTTGGTATCTGGCTGGTGATTCTGGCGGTCGTGTTGATGGCGGTCAGGCAGTTTGAAAACCAGCAGAAAGGCAACGAACCGATCGCTTATTCCGATTTCAAGGAACAGGCGATAAGCGGAAACGTCAAGTCGGCGGTGATCGACGGACAGAAGCAAAAGATTTTCTGGACAGACAGAAACGATCAAAAGCAGGTTACGCACAGCGCTCCCGACTTGTGGATGGTCGATGACTTGATCAAGAGCGGCGTCAAGGTCGAGGCGAAAGAATCGGGACGCAACTGGTTTTTGGAAGTTTTGATTACGTCGTTTATCCCGTTGCTTCTCATCGTCGGCCTCTGGTTTTTCATCATGCGGCAAATGCAGGGCGGCGGCAAAGGCGGCGCTTTCTCGTTCGGTAAAAGCCGCGCCCGAATGCTTGACGACACGAACAACGCGGTGACGTTCGCCGATGTTGCCGGTTGCGACGAAGCCAAGGATGAAGTGCAGGAACTGGTCGATTTTCTGAGAGATCCGTCGAAATTTCAGAAACTCGGCGGACGTATTCCGCGTGGCGTGTTAATGGTCGGCGCACCCGGAACCGGCAAGACCTTGCTGGCGCGGGCGATTGCAGGCGAGGCCAAAGTACCGTTCTTTTTGATCTCCGGTTCCGATTTTGTCGAGATGTTTGTTGGTGTCGGCGCGGCGCGTGTGCGCGACATGTTCGAGCAGGCGAAGAAGAATTCGCCTTGTATTATTTTCATCGACGAAATTGATGCGGTGGGTCGTCAGCGCGGCGCGGGTCTTGGCGGCGGCAACGACGAGCGCGAGCAGACGTTGAATCAGATGCTGGTGGAAATGGACGGCTTTGAAGCCAACGCGGGCGTGATCGTGATCGCGGCGACCAACCGCCCCGATGTTCTTGATCCGGCGTTGCTGCGACCGGGACGTTTTGATCGGCAAGTGGTGGTGCCGTTGCCGGACATTCGTGGCCGCGAACAAATTTTGAAAGTTCATATGCGCAAGGTGCCGATGGGCAATGATGTGAAGCCGGACATCATCGCACGAGGCACGCCCGGTTTTTCCGGCGCCGATCTTGCCAACCTTGTGAATGAGGCGGCGCTGTTTGCGGCGCGTTCCAACAAACGCTTGGTTGATATGGAAGATTTCGAACGCGCCAAGGACAAGATTTTCATGGGGCCGGAACGCCGTTCGATGATTCTTACCGAGGAAGAAAAACGTGCGACGGCGTATCACGAATCAGGACACACGGTGGTGGCGTGCGTACTGCCCGGAACCGATCCGGTACACAAGGTAACGATTGTGCCGCGTGGTCGGGCGCTGGGCGTTACCTGGCAGTTACCTGAACGCGACCGCACCAGTATGTATCAGGATCAGATGTTGAATAAAATCGCCATTTTATTCGGCGGTCGTGTTGCGGAAGAATTGTTCGTTCACCGGATTTCCACCGGTGCGTCGAACGATTTCGAGCACGCGACCAGCATAGCGCGTGACATGGTGACGCGCTACGGAATGTCGGAAAAAATGGGAACGATGGTTTACGGCGAGAACGATAGCGAGATATTTCTTGGGCGTTCAGTGACGACGCACAAGAATGTTTCTGAAGCGACGATGCAGCAAGTCGATGCGGAAATTCGCCGGATCATTGACGAGCAATACGGTTTGGCGCATCGCATTCTTGAAGAAAACCGCGACAAGGTTGAAGCGATGACGGCGGCGCTGATGGAATTTGAAACGCTTGACGCCGATCAAATCGACGACGTTATGGCAGGTCGTTCGCCAAGACCGCC
>JAITMH010000142.1 GCA_031277445.1 Burkholderiales bacterium | reverse complement strand
CGCGCCGAAACCGCCGATGCCGTTCAGCACCTCCGGGCGCATCGTCCGGCGCGCCAGCGGCTTGATCCGGTCAACCAGCGCTTCACCGGCGTCGATATCGACACCGGCATCACGGTAGGTCAGCGGTGTGGTGGAAATATTTCGGGGGGAAGCTGTCATAATACCCTCGCAACAGGCGGGGATTGAGCTACGCCCCCGACCACGATACAGTTCAATATTTAAAGCCGAATTTTAACGGAAAACCTCTCTTATGAGCGATCCTCATCTGCCATCGCAACCGCCGTCACCACCGCAGCCGCAGCCGCCATCACCATCGTCACCGCCTGCGCCCGTTCCTCCGGCCGTCCCGACGGCGCCTGCCCAGGTGCCTGCTGCTCCGGCATCGCCGCAGCGCTCAGCGCGCCTTGCAGTGCCGTTGTCCTGGCGTCATTATGTCTGGGTGATCGGCGCGGTTGTCGTGTTCGTACTGCTGTTGCATGGCTTGGGGCCGATTCTGACGCCTTTCCTCGCCGGTGCGGTTCTCGCTTACCTCGGCTCGCCGCTGGTCGAATGGCTGTCGAAAAAAGGCGTGTCGCGCACGCTGGGAACACTCGCCGTAATCGCGTTGCTGTTGGCGGCGGCCTTCGCTTTGCTGTTCGTGTTGATTCCATTGATTCGCTCGGAAGCCGCGCTGATTGTAAAACGTGTCCCCGAACTTTTCGACCACTTCTCGACAACGTTGCTGCCGAAAATCGAACTGTGGCTCGGTATCTCGCTGTCGCTCGACATGAACGCGCTGCGCACATTGCTTGCCGACAACCTCGACAGCGCACAAGCCGTTTCGTTGCACGTTCTCACCGGTGTCAAGAGCGGTGGTCAGATGTTGCTGGCGCTGGTGATCAATATCGTGCTGATTCCGGTCGTGATGTTTTACCTTTTGCGTGACTGGAACGTTCTTCTTCGCGGTATCGACGATCTGGTGCCACGTCGTTGGCACGGAAAAACGACCGAGATCGCCGGTCAAATTGACGCCGTACTCGCCGAATTTGTTCGTGGTCAATCTTTGGTGATGCTGGTGCTTTGCGTGTATTACGTTGTTGCGTTGTGGGCGGTCGGTCTTGAGTTTGCGCTACCCATTGGTTTGCTGACCGGATTGCTGGTTTTCATTCCTTACGTTGGCTACGGCATCGGGCTGACGCTGGCCGTTGCCGCCGCGCTGTTGCAATGGAGCGGCTGGCCGCCGTTCGTTGGTGTGCTGGTGGTTTATGGCGTTGGGCAACTGCTCGAAAGCTACGTCCTCACGCCGCGCCTCGTCGGTGACCGTATCGGTCTGCATCCGCTGACCATCATCTTCGTGCTGCTGGCGTTCGGACAACTGTTCGGCTTTGTCGGCGTACTGCTGGCGCTGCCGATTTCGGCGGCACTGTTGGTCGCGTTGCGCCATCTGCGCACGGCCTACAAACAAAGCCCGTTGTATCAGGAAAAGATTTAACGGATAAGCGATGCAACAACTGATTTTCGATCTGTATCCGGCAGCGCCGCCATCGTTCGACAACTTCGTTGTCGGGCACAACGACGAAGCGCTTGCCGCAGTGCGCGATTTTGTCGAGACATTCCCTCCCCTCTCCCCTTGCGGGAGAGGGGTTGGGGGAGAGGGGGAATCACCTGAACACCTGAGCCGTCAACGGACAAACGATTTTGAGAAATACCTTGGCCTTTTCCTCTGGGGCGCGTCGGGTTCCGGCAAAACCCATCTGCTGCAAGCAGCACAGGCACAAGCGTCGGCAGCCGGTTTTTCCGTGCATATGCTCGCCAGAAACAACGCGTTCCCACCGTTGCCGGAATTGTCTGCGCCGCCCGCGCTGTGGCTTGTCGATGATGTCGATAACGTCGATGATGATTTGCAGAGTTATCTTTTCACACTGTACAACGCACTGAGAGAAAACGGCGGCGGTCTTCTGGTCAGCGCTTCCGTTCCGCCGGCGCGGTTAACGCTGCGCGAAGACCTGCGCACGCGCCTGGGTTGGGGTGGCATTTACGAAATCGTAACGCTGCGCGACGAAGACAAATTGCAAGCGTTAATCGCTCACGCCGACGCACGCGGCCTGCGTCTGCCCGCCGAAATCGTTGCGTACCTGCTTAAACACAGCCGCCGCGACATGCGTTCGCTGGTGGCCGTGCTTGATGCGCTCGACCGCCATTCGCTGTCGTTGAAACGCCCGCTCACATTGCCGCTGGTGCGAGAATGGTTATCAGGAATCAGGAATCAGGAATCAAAGGTCAGAACTGATGCCTGATAACCCGACTCCGTCATTCCCGCGAAAGCGGGAATCCAGAAAACCGTTTCACGCGAAGACGCGAAGGCGCGGAGTTAAAGCCCCGCCGTGCCCCCTTTTCAAAGGGGGTGCCCGCCGAAGGCGGGCGGGGGTTTGCTTCCCTTCGTCCGCAAGTGGGAGAGGGGCAGGGAGGGGTTGAAATGTATCTGGAAATAGCACCATGAGTTCACATCTACGCATCGTCGTCGGTTTGTCCGGCGGCGTCGATTCTTCGGTGGCTGCCTGGTTGCTGAAACAACAAGGCCATGAAGTGGTCGGCGTCTTCATGAAAAACTGGGAGGACGACGACACCGACACTTACTGCACGTCGCGCCAGGATTTGATTGACGCCGCCAGCGTTGCCGACGTGATCGGCATCGAATTCGACGCCGTTAACTTTGCCGCCGAATACCGTGAGCGCGTTTTTGCCTGTTTCCTGCGCGAATACGAAGCCGGGCGCACGCCCAACCCGGACGTTTTGTGCAACAGCGAAATCAAATTCCGCGCTTTCCTCGATCACGCGATCACGCTCGGCGCCGACGCCATCGCCACCGGCCACTACGCACGGGTAACGCACGGAGAGGGCTACCGTGCGGTGTTGCTGAAAGCACGCGACACCGGCAAAGATCAAAGTTATTTTTTACACCAGTTGTGTCAGTCGCAGTTGCAACCGGCGTGTTTTCCGCTCGGCGACCTGCTTAAAAGCGAAGTGCGCGCCATTGCGCAACGCGAAAACATGCCGACCTGGAAGAAGAAAGACTCGACCGGGATTTGCTTCATCGGCGAACGGCCATTCCGCGAATTTCTCGAGCGTTATCTGCCGCGTGCGCCGGGACGGATGGTGACGCCGGACGGATTTGCCGTCGGCAAACATCAGGGGCTGGCGTACTACACGCTTGGACAGCGACAAGGACTCGGCATTGGCGGCACCCGCGAGGGCGATGGCGCGCCCTGGTTTGTCGCCGGAAAACGGCTGAAAGAAAATGAACTGGTTGTTGCGCAAGGGCACGATCATCCGTTGCTTTATAACGATACCGTGACCGTGCAGCAACTTCACTGGATTGCCGGAACACCGCCTGATGCATCACGCACGTATGGCGCCAAATTGCGCTACCGGATGCCCGATGCGTCGTGTCGAATCGCGTGGCGCGACAGTGGAAGCGACGGCGATACATTGGTTGCGCATTTTGATACACCGCAATGGACGCCGACACCGGGGCAGTATTGCGTGTTTTACGATGGCGGTGTTTGTCTTGGTGGCGGTGTTATTGTTTAGTAAAAAGCATATTTACCGCAAAGAGTATCTCACGCGAAGGCGCTAAGCCGCGAAGAAAAAACCGCGTGAGAATTTCTTTGTGATCTTTGCGTTCTTTGCGGTTAATTTTTTATGGATTGCTTCGCTCCGCTCGCAATGACGCCTTTCTGACCTCTGATACCTGAACCCCATCCCCACCCCAGCCCTCCCGATCAAAATCACTTCGGGGGCAGGCTCTTGAAGGGGAGGGCTTCACACTGCCACCGGCGC
>JAITMH010000070.1 GCA_031277445.1 Burkholderiales bacterium | reverse complement strand
TCCGGGCTACGCACGCTGCGGTTTTTAGGATTATATGAAAAACGCAAAACAGCTTACATTTCTGCAAGAAAGCGTCGCGCTTTGCCTCCCCTCTCCCCTTGTGGGAGAGGGGCAGGGGGAGAGGGGTAAAACGGCTACGGCTACCGCTCCCCCTCTCCCGCCCCTTCGGGGCACCCTCTCCCACGAGGGGAGAGGGTGCTAAATGTAGCACTTGAAACGAAAACACTTTAACGCGGCTGTTTCATCAAATAGAAACCACTGCCAGCCGCAACGAGAAAACTTCCGTCACGCAAACCCGCTCAGACCGTAATGAAAAAACAGAGCGCCGCGCCCAAAAAAACGGGGGCGATTCACCGCCCAGCGCAACGACACTTTTGGCGTACAACGCATGCCGTGGATCAATACGCTTGAAATAAAGCGGGCTGCGCCGAATACCGGGGCAGGTAAACAGTATGGATGCCAGGGAACGATTACCCATTTGCTTGAACGAATGCGCCAGAAATCCCGGCTTCCGGGTCATCAAAATACTGTGTCCAAAAACGAGCGGTCGCCCATCGCAAACCAGACTGACTTCCCGCACCAGCGTCGCTGTCCTTTGATCACCATTACCCGCCAATAAAGAAGCTTCATCGGTACCTATTTGCTCGAATCGGCTTTGATGCACGACGACCCGAAATTCTTCGCAGATCGAACACAAGCGGCTTGTCAAAGACCGCCGCTCCATCAGCCACGAATACAGCGGGTCGGTCGAAGGCACGGGTGGCACAGGATGCCAGCGCCAGCGCCGGTTCAAATCGCCGTGCTTCACCTAAAAACCGCAGTTGGGCGTGCTTACCAGTGCCGTGATCGCCGCGCCAGGCAAGGCGCGACGACGACGTGGGCTGCCACCCCACGAGGAGGAGCAACGCAGAATGGCGCGGCGAACACGGTGCTGGTGAGCGCGTAGCGCCTCACCCAATGGGAGAACGATGCAAAAACCCTTAAAGCTGATTACCATGCGGTTTTCCATACATTTACAAGCGGTCAACTGCGGTTTTTAGGTTCACTCTTTGTCTGTCACCGCGCCACGGCTGGCGCTCGACACCAGGCGCGTGAACTTGCCCAGCAACCCGGTCGTGTAACGCGGCGCCCGCGTCCGCCATTGCGCCCGTCGTTTCGCCAGTTCGCTATCGCTGACATTCAGTTGAATCAGTAATTTATGCGCATCTATCGTGATCGAATCGCCTTCTTCGATCAGCGCAATCGTACCGCCAACATACGCTTCCGGCGCGACATGACCGACCACCATGCCCCAGGTGCCACCGGAAAAACGACCGTCGGTAATCAGCCCCACCGTTTCGCCCAACCCCTGCCCGACCAGCGCCGAGGTCGGCGCCAGCATTTCCTGCATTCCCGGGCCGCCTTTCGGACCCTCGTAGCGGATCACGATCACATCACCGTCCTTGATTTTGTGCGCCATGATCGCTTCCATACACGCCGCTTCCGAATCGAACACACGCGCCGGTCCTGTCATCGACGGATTTTTGAGTCCTGTGATTTTCGCCACGCATCCTTCCGGCGACAGATTGCCCTTCAGAATCGCCAGATGGCCTTCGCTGTACATCGGTTGGTCGAATGGTCGAATCACATCCTGATCGGCGCGCGGCGAAGCCGGAACGGTTTCCAGTTCTTCCGCCATGGTACGACCCGTAATCGTCAGACAATCGCCGTGCAACAATCCTTTGTCGAGCAACATTTTCAATACTTGCGGCACACCACCCGCACGATGAAAATCGACCGCGACATAACGCCCCGAGGGTTTCAAATCGCACAACACCGGCACACGACGGCGAATACGCTCAACATCATCAATCGACCATTCGACATCCGCCGCCGACGCAATCGCCAGATAATGCAACACTGCGTTGGTTGAACCGCCGGTTGCCATGATTAGCGACATCGCATTCTCAATCGACTTGCGGGTGATGATGTCACGCGGTTTGATGTTGTGAACCACCGCGTTGTAGAGAACACGCGCCGACAACGCTGCGGAATCGGCCTTTTCAGGATCGGGGCACGCCATTTGCGACGAACCGAGCAGACTCATTCCCAACGCCTCGAACGAAGACGACATCGTGTTGGCGGTGTACATGCCGCCACAAGCGCCCGTCGATGGGCAAGCGTTTTTCTCAATGCCGACGAAGTCCTCTTCTTCCATTTTTCCGGCAGCGAACGCGCCCACCGCTTCGAACGAACTGACAATCGTCAAGTCCTCGCCCTTCCAGCGACCGGGTTTGATTGTTCCCGCGTAAACGAACACGCCCGGCACATTCATCCGCGCCAGCGCAATGACGGCAGCCGGCATGTTTTTGTCGCAACCGCCGACGACCAACACGCCGTCCATGCACTGCCCGTTGACCGACGTTTCAATCGCATCCGCGATCACTTCACGCGATACCAGCGAATACTTCATCGCTTCCGTGCCCATCCCGATACCGTCCGTCACCGTCGGCACACCGAACACCTGCGGCATCGCGCCGACTTCTTTCAGCGCCGCCATCGCCCGATCCACCAGCGGCTGAATACCGGCGTTGCA
>JAITMH010000179.1 GCA_031277445.1 Burkholderiales bacterium | reverse complement strand
CCGCGCAACGCAACAAGATGATGAATATCGTGAGCGCGGTAGTGATCAATGATGTCGCGGATTTGCGCCTTGGTGGCGCCGATGCTCGACAAGTGCGGCGTTGCGTTCAGGCCGTCGCGTTTCATCGCAAGCACGGTGTCGAGCGTTCCCTCACGCGTTGAACCGCAAGCGCCAAAAGTGACCGAACAAAACGCCGGTTGCAAACATTGCAGTGCGCGTTGAACGCGAATCAGCTTATCAACGCCTTCCTGACTTTTCGGCGGGAAGAATTCGAGGCTGAAAATGGGGGCGATATTGGAAAGCGTGTGCGCTTCAGAAGCCATAATTCACCATTCAAAAAATTTATCCAGAAGCCTGATGATCAGTGACGACAAAACCCATGTGACAGCGACGTAGAGGAAAGCGCAGACAATGGCAACACGTTTTACGTTTGAGATATTTGGATCGAAATCGAAGAAAATGATCAGTAGCGACAAAGCCAAAATCGAATAGAGTAAAGCGATAAGCCCGGCAAGCATTCCCTGCCCTGCATCACGTAGCGTTTCCAGCCCCCAATAGTTCAGAAAAAAAGGCCGGATCAACGTGAAGGCAGCTGCCAATATCGCTGATACGAATAATACTCTGCTGAACGACGGGACGGCAGCCGATGGCAACAAATGTGGCAACTGCATCAACAGTGCGGCACCGATCAACCACATCAGCAGGAATCTAACTGCTTCGCGAATCATGGTTTCAATATTTCACTTTCTCTTTTTAAGAATCCATGACGGCAACACCCACGAGACAAGGCAGTAAACAACCGCGCCGAGATACGTCAGCCAGAATCCGCTGACTTGAAAACCCGAAAGAAAAAGCGCAATAGCCCAGAACAGCAGTGTATTGAGCTTAATGATGCAAAACGGTATGAAAAGCATCTCCGTTAAAAAAACCGACAGCGGCGGATGCGCCAGCCGCATCAAAAGCGGTCGAACCAACACATCGGCCACCCCCAGTATCAACGCCACGATCAACGCGACGACAAACGAGGACACCGAAAACGACGGCAAAAAATACGGCAGCAACATCAACACGATGGTGCCGATCAGCCACACCAACAGGAATCGCTTTATCTCTTGAATCATGGTTTCAATACCTGTATGTATCTGGTTTATACGGGCCTTCAACCGGCACACCGATATAGGCCGCCTGTTCCTGAGTCAACGCCGTCAACCGGGCGTTCAATGTTTTCAATTGCAGTAACGCCACTTTTTCGTCGAGCGTTTTGGGAAGAACATAAACACCGACAGGATACTCGCCGGTGTCGCGCTTGCCCCACAACTCAATCTGCGCCAAGGTCTGATTGGCAAACGACGAACTCATCACATACGACGGATGACCCGTCGCGCAACCCAGGTTCACCAGACGGCCTTCGGCAAGCAGAATGATTCGTTTGCCATCGGGAAAAATAATGTGATCGACCTGAGGCTTGATGTTTTCCCAGCGGTACTGGCGTAATGAAGCAACCTGAATTTCGTTATCGAAGTGACCGATGTTGCAAACAATCGCGTTGTTTTTCATCCGCGCCATGTGGTCGTGCGTAATCACATCTTTGTTGCCGGTGCTGGTGACAAAAATATCGGCTTTGTCGGCGGCTTCGTCCATCGTAACGACGCGGTAGCCTTCCATCGCCGCCTGCAACGCGCAGATCGGATCAATTTCGGTAACCCACACCTGCGCTGCCAACGAACGCAGCGCTTGTGCCGATCCTTTGCCAACATCGCCGTAACCGCAAATCACAGCAACTTTACCGGCGATCATCACATCGGTGGCGCGTTTGATGCCGTCGAGCAACGATTCGCGGCAGCCGTAAAGGTTATCGAATTTCGATTTGGTAACCGAATCGTTCACATTGATCGCCGGAAATGCCAGACGGCCTTGATCGTGCATTTGTTGCAAACGGTGAACGCCGGTCGTTGTTTCCTCAGTGACACCACGGATTGACGCCTTGATCTTCGAATAAAAATTCGGCGACGCTTTCAATGTCTTCTTGATCGAGGCGAACAACGCTTGTTCTTCTTCGCTGGCCGGATGGTCGAGCAGCGCGGGATTTTTTTCGGCATCACTGCCCAGATGAACGAGTAATGTTGCGTCGCCTCCATCGTCGAGGATCATGTTCGGCGTTTCATCACCTGGATTTTTACTTTCCGGCCATTGCAGAATCCGGTGTGTGAAATCCCAGTATTCGTCAAGCGTTTCGCCCTTGTACGCAAACACTGACGTGCCTTGCGCGGCGATAGCGGCAGCGGCATGGTCCTGCGTCGAATAAATGTTGCACGACGCCCAGCGCACCTTCGCGCCCAGCGCTTGCAGCGTTTCGATCAACACCGCCGTTTGAATCGTCATGTGCAGCGAGCCGGCGATGCGCGCACCGGCCAGAGGCTGTTGCGCGGCGTATTCCTCGCGAATCGCCATCAGCCCCGGCATTTCGGTTTCGGCAATGGCGATTTCGCGCCGCCCCCAGTCGGCCAGCGACAGATCGGCGACGAAATAATCGTTCGCAGTACGCTGGGAAATAAGTTGAGAAGAATGCAGCACCGTGAAGTCCTTTCAAATCAAAAAGAAAACACGACGAGAAAAAGTCTCGCCCGCGCTTTCCGGGTTGCAAAGAAAGCAGCGAGCGCCGTTGTTATAGTGGATTGTCTAAACCTTCATGCTTTGTTGGCTTCGCCTTGCCGTACTATTGTACTGTCTACGGCTCGCCGCCTCGCCTGAACGTTTTGCAATCCACCATGCCTTCCGAGCCTGGCTTTGCGGGCGGTTATGTCAACGCAAAGTCGCAGCGCTCCTCGGAAGGTTGGATTGTACACCACCTATTCCAAGGGAAGGATCGAGGCAGGTCCATTCTGCATAACATGCGGTTTTCCACGAATGTACAAGCGGTCAACTACGGTTTCTAGCCTCAGCGCTCTCAGCCAGCGGCGAATGCTGAAAACATCTCCAAAACAAGCTAACATGCGGTTTCCCGTAGGCTTACAAGCGGTCAGCCACCGTTTACAAGATCATGTCGCAAAATTCAGAAATAAAGCTTTTTGAAGGGCAAAAAGTTCGCACACATTGGGACGAAGCATCAGAAGAATGGTTCTTCTCAGTTGTGGATGTTGTTGAGGTTCTGACTGAAAGTACAAACCCGCGCGATTATTGGTTCAAAATGAAACAGCGCGTAAAACTTGAGGTCGGAATTGAACTGTCGACAATTTGTCGACAGTTGAAATTGCCCGCTCCTGACGGAAAAATGCGATTAACCGACTGCGCCAACGTGCAGAGTTTGCTTCGCATCATTCAATCAATCCCTTCACCAAAGGCAGAGCCGTTTAAGCAATGGCTGGCCAAAGTTGGCTTCGAGCGCATAAAAGAGACCGTTGACCCGGCGCAAAGCCTTGACCGCGCCCGCGAAAACTGGCTAAAACTCGGGAGGAGCGAAAAATGGATACAGCAACGAATGACCGGGCAGGAAACCCGCAACAAATTAACGGATTACTGGAAAGACGCTGACGTAAAAGAAAACCAACAATTTGCAACGTTGACAAACATCATTCACCAGGAATGGACGGGGCTAACGGTAAAAGAGCATAAAGAATTAAAAAACTTGAAAGCTCAAAATTTACGCGACCACATGAGCGAGGCAGAACTGATTTTTACCGCTCTGGCCGAGCTCTCAACACGACAAATTGCTGAAAGCGCACAGGCAAAAGGTTTCAGCGAAAACGCCAAGGCAAGCAAAAAGGGAGGCACCGTAGCAAAAAATGCACGCAGGGAATTAGAATCAAAAACCGGAAAATCGGTTGTAACGGGGGAAAGCTTTCTGCCTCCTGCAAAAGAAACAAATAAATTGAAGTGAACGGTCGCTTCCCGCATTCCAAGGGTCGGCTGCCCTCACACACACTGGAATAGCATCGGCACGCCCCCCTTTATGAAATCAATCGTGGACGAATAACCATACCCACTTTACCCAAAACGCGCTAGACTTGTTCTTTCCTCCTTTATTTATTGACCCACCATGTCCGGCAACACCTTTGGAAAACTTTTTTGCGTCACGTCGTTCGGCGAGTCGCACGGCCCGGCGATTGGCGGAGTCGTCGATGGATGTCCGCCGGGGCTGGCGTTGTGCGAAGCCGATTTGCAGCGTGAGCTTGACCGCCGCCGTCCGGGGACATCGAAATACGTCACGCAGCGACGTGAGCCGGACACGGTGGAGATTCTTTCGGGCGTGTTTGAGGGCAGAACGACCGGCACACCGATTGCGTTTCTGATCCGCAATCAGGATGCGCGCAGTCAGGATTATCGCGAGCTTGCCGAAACGTTCCGCCCCGGACACGCCGATTACACGTACACGCAAAAGTATGGCATCCGCGATTATCGCGGCGGCGGACGCGCTTCGGCGCGGGAAACGGCGGTGCGCGTGGCGGCAGGCGCGATTGCCAAAAAATGGTTGCATGAGCGTTACGGAACGGCTGTCCGCGCTTGCGTGACGCAGGTCGGAAAACATCATGT
>JAITMH010000025.1 GCA_031277445.1 Burkholderiales bacterium | reverse complement strand
TGCCGCCGCCGTTAATGCGCCTTCAGCTTCAACTTCCGGCATCGCGCCGCGCAACATCGTCACCAACGCGCTGCTTTTTGCCGCAAACGCCGCCGCCAGCGCACAACCCAGCGCTTCCTCACGCTCCAGCGGCGAACGCTCAAGCACAGAATCCAGATTCAGACGAATATCCTTGGCGTAATCAGGAATACGCTCTTTCAGTGCAGCAAGAAACTCCATAACATTCCTTTCTCTAAAAAGGGCTGACCCTCTTACAGCGTCGCGCCGCCGACCGCACGGTTACACGCGCAAAGCTCACCCGTTTGCAGCCCATCGAGAATCCGCAGCGCTTCCTGCGGGTTGCGTCCCACGCTGAGATTGTTGACGGTCACATGCTGGATCGTATTTTCGGGATCGACAATAAACGTTGCGCGTAATGCGACGCCTGCATTCCTGTCGCGAACACCCAACTGATCCATCAACGCACCGGTCACATCGGCAAACTGCCAATGATTCAACTGACTCAAGTCCTTGTGATCACGACGCCAGGCCAGCTTTACAAATTCGTTGTCGGAGTTACCGCCCATCAACACCGCGTCACGGTCGGCAAAATCTTTTGCCAGCTTGTTGTGTTCGACAATTTCCGTCGGGCACACGAAAGTAAAGTCTTTGGGGTAAAAATAAATGATCTTCCATTTGCCCGGAAAAGATTTTTCATTGATCGTCTCAAATGCCGACTGACCCTTTTCTTCCGGGAGATTGAACCCGGGCTTGACGCCCGTCACTTCAAATGCTTCGATTTTGTCGCCTACCGTCTTCATGATCTGTATCCTGTTCGTAAATTAAGTTTAAAACGAGAAGAAAAAACGGAAATCCGTTCTTGCCTGGCAATCATAAAGCAGTGTTTCCTTACTGACAAATTGATTGATCTATGCCGATCAATAACTTGTTTTTATACAACAGCGCCAATTATTTTACCGGTAAAACCTCATTAGAAGCCTTTTGACGCTCGAAATATAGTAATATATTCGCGTACGCACAGATGATTCTTATGGAAACTTTGGTTCGCTCTTATCTGGAAGACACCACATCAGACATACCGGATGTCATGGCTGGTGAATGTCCGGTGGCGCTTGATAAAAAAACCGGTCGCCCCGACACCCTGTCGCCTGAACTCATCAGAGTTTTCAACGCCGTCGCCCGCTATTTTTCGCTGCTCTCCGATCCGACGCGGCTCAAAATCCTGCATTTCGCCTGCCGCGAACCGCGCTCGGTATCCGAAATCGTCCGGGCGACCCAGGCAACCCAGACAAACGTCTCGCGCCACTTGGCGCTGCTTCATCAAGCAGGGCTGATGCACCGTCAACGCGACGGCAAACACGTCCTTTACTGGACACGCGACCCGGAATTCATCAAAACCTGCTGCCACGCCTGTGCGCACATGGTACACCGCATCGAAAGCGACGGCACGTTGCAGGAAAACTGGCTGGAGCGCTTGAACGCTGATTGACCGCCTGATCAGCGGTCAGAAATCAGATTTCGTGGGGGCGGGCTTCAAACCTGCCCTTTTGTATTTCACGCGAAGGATGGCTACTGGCTGGATTGCTTCGCTTCGCTCGCAATGACGCCTTTCTTCTTCGCGGTTTCGCGCCTTCGCGTGAGACGCTTTTCCGATCCCTGATTCCTGACCTCTGACCCCTGCCCCCGCGTAATCTCGACCCCGATTTCCTTGACCCCCGGAAATAATGCCGGTTTGCGCACCCGCACCCGCACCCAGGGCGCCTGAAACTCCTCCAAAACGATCTGCGCCACCGCTTCGGCAAAACGCTCCAGCAACAAGTGATCGTGCTTCTCCGCCAGCGCCCGTAAACGCTTCACCACCTGCGAATAATCGAGCGCGTCTTCCAGCAGACCGCTTTCAAACACCTTCCCCGAAACCATGCCGATGTCGAGATCGAGCAACACCGTTTGCGGCAACGTCTTCTCCCAGGCATAAACGCCGATCAGCGTTTCGAGCTTGAGATCGCGGATCAGAATATGGTCGCTTTCCATGATAGATTCCAAATAGACTACAATCCCGAACATTCTAGAGTGGTTTTTGTTTAAGTGAATACATTTCTGCGAGAACGCGCCGTACTTTGCTCCCCTCTCCCCTTGCGGGAGAGGGGCTGGGGGAGAGGGGAAATGAAAGCCCTCCCCTTCAAGGGGAGGGTTGGGGTGGGGATGGGTTTTCGCTTCCCCCTCTCCCGCCCCTTCGGGGCACCCTCCCCCGCGAGGGGGGAGGGAAAAAAGTATGCGCTTGAGCCGAAACCGCTCTAAAAAACCAACCCAACCATCAGGCTCCCGTGCTCATCGACCTCATTTTTATCGCTGCCGCTTACCTCATCGGCTCCATCTCGTTTGCTGTCGTCGTCAGCCGCGCCATGCGCCTGCCCGACCCTCATTCCTATGGTTCCGGCAATCCCGGCTCCACCAACGTCCTGCGTACCGGCAACAAAACCGCCGCCGCCCTCACACTACTCGGCGACGCGCTCAAGGGCTTCATCGCCGTCTGGGTCGCATTGCACTTTCAGACTTCGCTGGGTCTGGCCGACTGGACCGTTCCGGCAGTCACCCTCGCCGTCTTCCTCGGCCACATCCTGCCGGCGTTCCACCACTTCAAAGGCGGCAAAGGCGTTGCGACAGTCGCCGGCATCGTGTTCGCCCTGCACTGGCCGCTGGCGCTGGGACTGGTCACCGTCTGGCTGATTTTTGCCGTCGGCTTCAAAATCAGCTCACTCGCCGCGCTCATCGCCGCGTTGTGCGCAATAGCCGGTATGTTTTACTTCTTCGGGAACACACTTATCAGTTGGACGGTGGTGGCAATCGCCCTGCTGTTGATCTGGCGACACAAAAACAACATCGAACGGCTGCTGAAAGGCAAAGAAGGCAAAATTCGGTCGTGATGCTAAACGCAGGGGCAGGTTTCAAACCTGCCCTTTTGCGTCTCACGCGAAGCGCGTCGGTTGGACAAGCCGCGAAGCGGCGCAGTCCGACAACCCAACATTCAAATCAGCGGCACTCCGCACAGAATGACAATACTTTTTCGTGACTTTCGTGTTTTTCGTGGTTAACGGTTTTTTCTCCGCGCCTCCTCGTGATCCCAAAATCACGCCGAAAAAAAAGCTTTCATCTTCTCCATCCAGCTTTTGGCGCGTGGGCTGTGTCTGCCGGGGTCTTCCTGGGAGATGGCTTCAAATTCGCGCAGCAATTCTTTTTGCCGCGCCGTTAATTTCTGCGGCGTCTCGACGATCACATGGCAGAAAAGATCGCCTGTGCGTTGTCCGCGCACTGGCCGGATGCCTTTTTCTTTCAGACGGAAAACCTGCCCTGTCTGCGTTTCCGCCGGAACTTTGATTTTGGCGTGTCCATCGAGCGTCGGAATTTCGATTTCACCGCCGAGTGCTGCCGCCGAAAAACTGATCGGCATCTCGCAATGCAAATCGGCGCCTTCGCGCTGGAACACCGGATGCTGTTTCAGATGAATCACGACATACAGATCACCCGGCGGGCCGCCGTTGATTCCCGCTTCGCCCTCGCCGGACAGACGAATCCGGTCATCCTGATCGACGCCTGCCGGAATTTTGACTGACAGCGTTTTTTGCTTCTTGATGCGCCCAGCACCGCGGCATTCTGCGCACGGCTCTTTCACGACTTTGCCGCGCCCGTGGCATTGCGGACAGGTTTGTTGTACCGAAAAGAATCCCTGCGAAATACGAACTTCACCGCGACTGTGACAGGAAGGACATGTTTGCGGTTCGGTTCCCGGTTTGGCGCCGCTACCGTGACATGTTTCACACGTTTCCTGCGTCGGCACCCGAATTTTCAGTTCGGTGCCACGCGCCGCATCTTCGAGCGACAATTCCAAGTTGTAACGCAAATCGGCGCCGCGATACACGGCGTTCGCCCGATTGCCGCGCCCTTGTCCGAAGGCTTCGCTAAAGATGTCGCCGAAAGCATCGGCGAAGTTGCCGAAGCCGCCAAAGCCCGCCGCACCCGCGCCACCGAAACCGCCCATGTTGGGATCCACGCCGGCATGGCCGAACTGATCGTAAGCGGCGCGTTTGTTGGCGTCGCTCAATATTTCATACGCTTCTTTTGCCTCTTTGAATTTTTCTTCCGCGTCTTTGTCGCCGGTGTTTCTGTCCGGATGGTGTTTCATCGCCAGCTTGCGATACGCTTTCTTGATGTCCTCCTCGGAGGCGTCGCGGCTCAATCCCAATATTGTGTAGTAATCGCGTTTGTTCGATGTGGCCATTTGTGAATCACCTTCTTTTCTGCTTTGTCTCCGCCGCTTTCAATGTTTTACCTTCCAGAAAACACGCCGGACAAGGCGTGTTTCCCTGTCCGGCGTTGTTCCTCTCTTGCATCGGCATTACTCTTTTTTGTCTTTCACTTCGGTATATTCGGCATCGACCACTTTGGCGTCGTCGCCGGGTTTGCCGCCGCCGTTGGTTGCACCGCCCTCCGCTTGCGCCGCCGCAGCTTCCGCTTGCGCGGCGGCATAGATCGCCTCGCCGAGTTTCTGCGATGCCGTTGCCAGCGCTTCGCTTCTGGAAGCCATCGTTTCTTTGGTCGCGTCTTTGTCTTTCAGTGTTTCTTCGGCATCTTTCAGCGCTTCCTCAATCTTCGC